>JAYTWB010000364.1:0-5032 GCA_043743655.1 Cyanobacteriota bacterium
TGAAGAGTCTAAGCGACTTCTTCGACTTCATCGATCGCAAAGTTGTTAGTTGCGATGTTGGAGTAATTTACGCTGTCAAAACGAACGATCACTGGATAAATGATGCCGCTCTTATCGACCGAAGCTACAGTACCGACTTCACGATACCAATAAGACTCTTTACGCAAAACACGAACCTTAGAACCGCGTGCAACTGCCATAGTTTTATCCTTATTCCTAAAGACTGTAATGTGAAAAATAAAATGATTACAGATATTGTATCTAGGTTACTGTGAGGCGATCGCCTCTGTCTATTTCTTGCTAGTTAAGTTTTATATACTCATGATCTCGCAGGTGATCTAGCTAAGTATCTAGCGAACAACAACAGGCGTACCCACAGAAGCCCAGCGATACAGCCAAGCCGCATGATCTGGGGCAATATTTGTGCAGCCATGACTGATCGGAATGCCAAAGCTGCGATGCCAATATGCGCCATGAATCGCGTAGTTGCCGCTGTAATACATTACATGCGGTACATCTGGCACATTGTAATCTTCGCCTTGCATCTTAGCGGTCGGATATTTTGTCTGTACTGCAAAGATGCCCATCGGCGTGGGAGTTGCACTTTTACCTGTCGAGACTATAACTGCATAAACCAGTTGATTTCCTTGCCATGCGCGTAGCCTCTGGCTACGCAAATGTATCTCGATCCAGCGCTGCCCCGAACGCTTTAGGCGCTCAATGTCTTGGTTGCGAACAGGGTTACTGCGCGATGAAGTTTGCGCGATCGCTATATCTGAATTGCTTGAGTGTATCCCGCCGCTCAACCCAATCAGAAATAAAGCCGATATCAAAGCACTGGATGTAGCTTGGCAATACTTAACCATGTTGATCAAAAAGATTGCATATATCTCGATTATGCCCAAAATATAAATAATTTCTGACAAATAATTTCTGACAAATAAATCTAAAAACTTAATTTCTTAGCTGGGTGGAGAGACTAGGTTTTTAGATTTATTTTACTTATTGGTTACTTAGTATAAAAATAAGCGATATCTTTAGCTTTGAGTGGAGCAAAGCCTGCGTCTACCAACTTTTGATTAAGTTCGTCTTGAGGAATATGCTTTGCGCCAATGCGAACAATGCGCGATCGCATTGTATTAGTTACGCCACTACGTTGACGACCAGCTTCGAGTGCCATAACACTGTTGTAGAGGTCGAGCTTGTTGGGAGCAATGGGCGTGCCATCAAAGTCGATACCTTGCGCGATCGCCACATCAATCGCATCAGCACCCGTTGTTTGAGAATTGTCAGACATAAATAAAACCAAATATAAAATCAAGATATTTGTTGAGATTGACGCTTCGCGTCAATCTCAACAAATTACCACTGAACGCGATACATACAAGATAGCAAGCCATCTTTTTTAGCAGTAATTTTGCCACCCATCGACTGCACAAGATCGGTGATTTGGTTGAGCGGAGTCAAAAACACCTCTGAGCCTAAATAGGTTTCTAAGATCGCCCAATTTTCAGCAAATTCGAGATCAGGGGCGATCGCATCAAAAATTAATATCCCATTTGGTTTTAATACCCGCTTTGCCTCATGCAAGACTAGTTTCCAATATGCCAAAGGGTAATAGCAACTAAACCCAGTCGCAATCACGCGGTCAAAAAAGCCGTTTTCATAATTTAACTGATGTGCCGCGCCAAGCTGTACGCCCTTAAATAGTTTGGAGTTGAGTTGAGAGCCGCGGGAGTTGAGAGCTTCTCGCGCCACAAAACTAACTTCTTGACCATAAAAAAACACGTCCCAGTCACGCCACGGATAGATCAGAAAGCTGACTCCACAGCCAATGTCTAAACAACGCTGATTTTTTTGAAACTGGGCAAATTCCCAAAAAGGCGAGGCAATTTTGCTGGACAAAGAATGGCTCACCCACTCTCGAAAAAGCGGCATCGACTCCACCTCTGCGGGCAAGTCAAATGCTTCGTTACGATATTCGCGATCGTAGCGTTTCTGCACTATCGCGATCGCTGAGGTCCATTGATCAGATTGATTTGGTTGAGAGCTAGAGACTTTATTCATTTGCACCTAATTTGTACCTAAACAATAAATATAAAAAATAAAACCTAGAAGCGTGGATCGCCTGCCTAGCGGGCGACTCACGCCTCTAAGTTTTGAGTTGCTATAAATTTGGATGAAAGGTAAAGTGAAAACTTGTACCTAGAGAGCAAGATAAATCCAAATGCGCCCGCAACTTTTGAGTGAGAATATCCACTAATCTTAGTCCGAGAGAGAGAGAAGAATTAACATCAACAGTCTTAGGAATGCCAACTCCATTATCCCGAATGATTAAATGTAAAGTGTGGTCATCTAAAGACTCATATAATATCACCTCGATCAAACCTCTATTTTGGTCAGGAAATGCATGTTTAAAAGCATTAGTCAACAACTCATTGACAATTAATCCTATGGAAATAGCGTTATCAATATTTAATAGGTTAGTTAATAGACTTGGAGTAGTTTCTAATTTAAGTTCTATCTGATGATTATTAAAACTTGTAGAGTTATAAAGATTGCCAACTAAGCGTTGAAGATACTCACAAAAATTTACTTTGCCAACATTTTGAGATTGATATAGCTGTTCATGAATCAAAGACATGGCATGGATACGCCGCTGACTGTCTGAGAGTAATCTGAGAGCTTCTACATCATTGACATAGCGTGCTTGCATAGATATCAAACTATCAACCATACCGAGATTGTTTTTGACGCGATGATGTACTTCTCTCAATAGAACTTCTTTTTCGGCAAGCGATGATTGCAGTTTTGTCTCAACTTGTCTGCGCGTCAGTGCGATCGCGATATAAGTGACAATCGTTCGGGTCAATTGGACTTCTTCTTCAGTAAATTGTCTGGGCGCATCAAAATAGGCAAAGATATTCCCAAGATGGCTTTGCTCATACTCTAAGGAAAATACTGCCCATGCACCAATATTTTCGGCATTACAGATATTTTGTAAAGTGCGATCGCTAGGAAATATGGCACAGTGAGGAAAAGCACCAGATTTTAACTTTAGTCTACTGGTCAAAGTATCAAAAAAATCTTCAGTAGAATGTTTGTAATCTTCACTGACATTTATAGATTCTTGATATCTTAAGTCTTGTTGGGAATCAACAATCATCACCGCCGCCCGATCAGTTCGCAAAGCCGCAGAGATTCCATTTAGAGCAATTTGATAAATTTCGTTGACGGTGTGGGCTATATTCAAAGCCGAGACGAAATCATACATCAGCCTGAGACGAGCAAGCTGGAGATTTAATCTATCTTCGGTGATTTGTTGCTCAGCGATCGTTTGTACTAACTGAAAATTTATCTCTTTAATCTCAGCGCGTAACTTAGTCATCAGCCTCACCTCCCACGATCGCATTCCTAATTCTCAAACTCGGCGAACCACAACCAACTGCTAATCCGCTCTGTCCACCCTTGCCACAACCGCCCGACTCATCCCAAGCAAAGTCATTGCCGATCGCCTCAATATCTTTTAAGGTCTCAAATACATTCCCTGAAAGCGTCACATCTTTAACTGGTTCCGCGATTTCACCATTGCGAATCATCCAAGCCTCCCCAGCTGTAAACGTAAACATTTCGCCATTAGTCATGCCTCCTTGCCAGTTTTTGGCATAAACACCAACAGGAATATCATTAAATAAGTCCCCTACAGAAGTCTTGCCTCGTCCAATCCAAGTATTAGTCATGCGGACAATCGGCGGATAGTGATAATCCAAACAGCGGGCATTGCCAGTTACTTTCTCACCTAACTTGCCTGCCGTCTCGCGAGAGTGCAACCTGCCAACTAATACGCCATCTTCGATCAATTGAGTTGTGGCGGCGGGTACACCTTCATCGTCATAGAGATAGCTGCCACGATGTTCCGCGATCGCAGCTCCATCAAAAATTTGTAAATCGGCTGAACCAAATCGCCGACCAATACTCATTGTTTCCAGCATATCGGGGTTTTCATAGAGCATATCCGCCTCTGACAAATGCCCAAAAGCCTCATGCACAAACAATCCTGCTAAAATCGGATCGATTACCACCGTATAATTGCCTCCCTGAACAATCGGTAAATCTAAAGCAGTGACTGCTCGTTGAGCCGCACCGATCACCTGCGGTTCTAAATTAAGAAAATCTGTGTAAGAATTTCTGGAACCAAATGTTTCCCGTCCAGTTTGGACAATATCGCCATTTCTAGCGATCGCCGAACATCGCAACTCCCAATCTGCCCATTCCTGCTCGATTATTGTCCCTTCAGAGGTTGCCAATATCACTTGCTGTGTGCAGTCACCATAGCGAACTGCTGTACTAACCACTCGGTCAGAAACTGATCGTAAAATGTCTGTGTAATGCGTGCATAGGTTTTTTTTCGCAATCAGCTCCACCTGATGGGGATTTTCTTTAATTAGCGATACCTTAACTTGCACAGGGTCAACTTCAGCTAATACTGTTTCCTCGTTGCCAACCCATTTCGCCGCTGCGATCGCTTCTTTGAGCTTGATTTCCAAACTATTGAGATTATTAAAACTGGCAAATCCCCACCCGCCCTGATGACAAGCTCTCACTTGTCCCCCCAGCGAAATACCTGTACTTAGGGTTTCGACTTTACCACTGCGTAAAAAGATGTCAGCTCCTTGCGATCGCTCTAAACGAATTGCAAAAAAATCTACATGAGACTTGTACTTCTGCACTAAATCTGAAATTTGCTCTTTAACCTGATCTTTAACTTGCCATATATCCATATATAAAGCTCAAAATAAAAAGTTCAAAATAAGAACTTTGCGTCTGTTTCCTTGATCATTATTGCACAAAAATATCGCTTTCATGGATAAAGTGTGTTTGTAGGTCATCATACCCAAAAAACCAAAACCAGAATACAAGTTGCAGCGCGAGAAGATGCAACTTGTATTCTGGTTTTGGTCTGTCCTAACAAACTTAGCGACAGCTATTCCTTTCTCAATCAAGAATTAGTGGTGCGAGGCAAAGCCTCGCA
>JAYTWB010000365.1:0-2462 GCA_043743655.1 Cyanobacteriota bacterium
CAAGTTTTAATGCTCCTCCCATGCGATCGCGAGTTTTCTCTGGAAATGCGACTACTCCCGAAGGCTCTAAAGATGCACGTTCTGAAGCAAAAGTCAGTGGTCGTCCTGACATGAGCGGATTGAGTAATCAACCTTTAAACTCGCAAATTCCTAATGCGCCACTTCAAGTCGTTAGCATTACAGGGCTTACAGGTGTTGATGTGGCGATCGCTCAAAGCGCGATCGAACAGCAATTGCGATCGCTAACTATTCCCGATGGCATTAATGGTGTGGTGGTCTTAGAGATTTCGCTCCAAAATGGCAGACTGACGCGGATCATCCTTGATGATGTGGCTTCGACAATCAAAGACAAAAATCTAGTGGAGATGATTAAGCGATCGCTCCAAAATGTTGTCCTACCATCTACAGCTAAAGGCACAATTCGCTTAACCCTGAAAGTTTAGGTAGTGCTAAAGGATTTTAGAGGTTAGGATAGACGGCGCGAAGCGCCGCCTATCCTAACCTCTGTATCTTTAATTAAACTCTTGAACCAGAGCCACAATTTGCGCGATCGCCCTTGCATCTTCGCTCTGGTTCATATTCTGAATATATTGATCAGAGCCGCGCGCGAGATCAGCGATCGCGATTAACAAACTCTCGCTAGTTAAGTCTTCTTCAAACAAAACCGCACTATAGCCGCGAGCTTGAAAAGACTTAGCATTGAGAATTTGATCACCACGACTAGATAATTTGGATAGAGGAATTAATAAATTTGGTTTTCGTAATGTCAAGAACTCAAATACAGCATTAGCACCCGATCGCGAGACAACTAAATCAGCGATCGCAAAAACATCGGCAAGTTCCGTTCCCAAATACTCAAATTGTTGATAGCGCGGATGAGCTTTAAGAGTTGGATCAAGATTTCCTTTACCACAAGCATGAACCACTTGATATGTCTGGGTCAAAACATCAAGAATAGAACGCACAGCTTGATTGATTTTTGCTGAACCTGTACTACCACCGACCACAAATAGAACTGGCAGATTCTCATCAAATCCACAAAATTGTTTACCTTTAGTTATATCTCCATTCAGGATGTCATTACGAATCGGTAAGCCCGTATGTTTGACCTTAGAAGCATATTTAACTAGGTGTTTGACTGTCTCTGGAAATGTGACACATATCTTAGTCGCAAAAGGCATCGACAGCCGATTTGCTAAACCCGAAGAGAAGTCTGACTCATGGATAATCACAGGAATCCTCTGTAGCCAACTCGCAAAAATGACAGGAACTGTGACAAAACCGCCTTTAGAAAAAACAACTTTGGGCTTTATTTTGGCGATCGCAAAATAAGCATCAAATACACCTTTAATCACTTTAAAAGGATCAACAAAGTTCTGCCAAGCAAAATAGCGGCGCAATTTTCCTGAAGAGATACCATGATAAGGAATTCTAGCTTCGGCAACAAGTTGTTTCTCAATACCATTGTTAGAGCCAATATATTCGACCGTCCAACCATCAGCCTCCAGTGCAGGAATTAAAGCAAGGTTAGGGCTAACATGACCACCCGTACCACCGCCTGTTAACACAATCTTCATCTTTACCTTTAAGCTAAATCAAAAACCAAAATCTCCGCATTACCTTGACCAATTAATTTCAGGTCACCCGCAACATCGCCAGAAATTGCATCACCAGCACTCAGCAAGCGATCGCCTACCAATATACTACCTGCTGCGACTTGTATCCATACATAACGATTTTGACTCACCCTATGCGTCACCTCTGCACCATCTTCTAAAATGGAGGCATAAATATAAGCATCTTGATGAATCGTAACCGAGCGATCTCGTCCATCAGGAGAAGCAATTAATCGTAATTGATTGAGCTTCTCTTCTCTCACAAACTCAATTTGCTCATAACTGGGTGTAACACCTTGTTGATTTGGCAAAATCCAAATTTGCAATAAATGAGCAGACTCTGTCGCCGAAGGATTGAACTCACTATGCGTAATTCCCGTTCCTGCACTCATCCGCTGCACATCACCAACCCGAATGATCGAGCCATTCCCCATGCTGTCCTTATGCTCTAGCGCACCATCGAGCATATAAGTAATGATCTCCATATCCCGATGGGGATGCGTTCCAAATCCTTTACCACCATTAATTTGATCTTGATTAATCACCCGCAATGAGCGAAAAGACATCTGCTGCGGATCATAATAATTAGCAAAAGAGAAAGTATGATAACTATCGAGCCAGCCATGATTTGCATGTCCTCTCTCTTCTGACTTACGAATAGTGAGCATGATTGTTTTCCTCAAAACCTATTTATCAAAAACCAAAACTTTAATATTACAGCGCTTTGCGCTTATTAAAAACTCAGATAAATTTTTGAAAGTGCCGCTTTGCGGCACTTTCAAAAATTTATCTGCACTACTTAAAGTCTCAACTTACCGTACTTTGCTTAACTAACTGAATATCAAG
>JAYTWB010000366.1:0-4023 GCA_043743655.1 Cyanobacteriota bacterium
GTTAAACTAAGATTCACTAATTTATAAATTTTAATAGACCCTAAGAAAGCGTGATTGATACTCGTCTCGATCTTTACAAGGCAACTACAGTTCCTCATGGTTGGCCCGGACTGATATGCCGCTATGCGGATTACTTGCCAGTTACAGACCAAACGCCGATCGTAACCTTGCATGAGGGCAATACTCCGTTAATTCCCGCGATCGCTCTGAGCCAGAGGCTTGGTCGCAATATTAAAGTCTTGCTGAAATACGATGGACTCAATCCCACAGGCAGCTTTAAAGATCGTGGCATGACGATGGCGATATCTAAAGCAAAGGAAGCTGGATCAGAAGCCGTGATTTGTGCGAGTACAGGCAACACCTCAGCCGCCGCCGCCGCCTATGCTAAGCGCGGCGGTATGAAAGCTTTTGTATTAATTCCCGATGGTAAAATTTCTGTTGGTAAATTGAGTCAGGCGCTAATCTATGGAGCAGAAGTAATCGCGATCGATGGCAACTTTGACCAAGCCCTAGAAATTGTGCGTGAATTGTCTCAAAAATTTCCAATTACCTTAGTTAATTCTGTCAATCCCTATCGACTAGAAGGACAAAAAACAGCTGCCTTTGAACTGGTGGAAGCGATGGGCGATGCTCCTGATTGGTTATGTATCCCAATGGGCAATGCGGGTAATATCACCGCTTATTGGATGGGCTTTTCGCAATATTATGCGTCTCGAAAATGTTCTAAATTACCGCGCATGATGGGCTTTCAAGCAGCTGGTTCGGCACCATTAGTGACAGGCAAAATATTTGAAAGTCCTGAAACGATCGCCACGGCAATTCGGATTGGCAACCCTGCTAACTGGGCAAAGGCTCTAAATGTACGCGAAGAAAGCAATGGCGCTTTTCATAGTGTCACCGATGTTGAGATTTTATCCGCTTACAAGTTTTTGGCAGGTGAAGAGGGCGTATTTTGTGAGCCTGCTAGCGCGGCTTCTGTGGCAGGGCTGCTCAAAATCAGTGACCAGATTCCATCAGGCGCGACAATTGTCTGTGTATTAACGGGAAATGGGATCAAAGACCCTGACACTGCGATCGCCTGTGCTGACTCCAAGTTACACAAGGGCATTGCCCCAGACATTACCAGTGTTGCGAAGGTAATGGGCTTTTAAAAAAAGAACCTCCGATCAGGAGGTTCTTTTTTTATGCAATGTGTATTTAGACAGCCTGAATCTTTACATATCTTGCAATCGTAGTCTGACCGAGTCTCCATGAGATGGTAAACCCTCAGCTTCGGTTAGTAAAGCGATCGCGTTACTAGCTTCTTTTAAAGCTTCGGGACTGTATTGAATCAAACTGGAATGCTTTAAGAATGTTTCAACTCCTAGAGCCGAGGAATACCGCGCACCACCACATGTGGGCAAAGTGTGATTTGGTCCCGCCAGATAATCGCCCACAGCTTCGGGGGTAGAGTGTCCGATAAAAATCGCACCTGCATGACGGATTTGGTTGATTAGTTGCCAGGGTTCCTCGATTTCTAATTCGAGATGTTCAGGCGCAAACTGGTTAGATAGTTCAGCTGCGGTCTGAAGACTATCAACTACCACGATTAATCCATAGTGAGCGATCGCTTTCTCGGTCATTAGACGGCGTGGATGTATCTCCAGCATTCTATTTACTTCTTCAGATACACGATTAGCCAGCCGTGAGTCAGTGGTAAGCAAAATCGCTGCTGCCATCTGATCATGTTCAGCTTGTGCGAGCATGTCTGCGGCTACATAGGTCGGGTTTGCACTAGCATCAGCAATGATCAGAATTTCTGATGGACCCGCGATCGAGTCGATACCAACGCGTCCAAATACTTGTTTTTTAGCAAGGGTGACATAGATATTGCCAGGTCCCGTAATCACATCGACCTTGGGAATAGTCTCTGTCCCATAGGCCAAAGCGGCGATCGCCTGCGCCCCACCGACACGATAGATTTCTTCCACACCCGCCACCTGCGCCGCTACCAAAATCGCAGGATTAATTGTGCGCTCTTGCCCAGGCGGAGTCACCATGACTATGCGTTTGACCCCTGCCACTCGCGCAGGCACAGCATTCATCAATACTGTACTCGGATATGCTGCCTTGCCCCCTGGAATATATAACCCCGCGGCATCGACAGGCGTGTAGCGCTTACCTAAGACGACATCTTTGTCGCCAAAGTGTACCCAACTTTTCGGCACATTCATTTTATGAAATTCTTGGATGCGCTTGTGCGCCATCTCGATCGCTTTTAGCAGTTCGCTATTAACCTGCTGATAAGCAGCATCAAGTTCTGATCCACTCACACGCAATTCAGACGCTGTAAAGTCTTGGTTATCAAACTCAGAGGTGTAGTGCAAGAGGGCGATATCGCCTTTGCGTCTGATCGTTTGAATGATCTCAGTGACAGTGGCTTCTTTATGGATCATCTGATCGTCATAAATGCGATCGCAAATCCGCTTGATTTCGGATTCTGCTTCAGTTCTCTGGGTGACAATTCGCAGCATAGATTGTGACGTAAGAAGCGATGATTAGCCTTAGCTTAACCTTTATTTCTCTAACTTGTGTGAGCAAAAATCTAATTTCTGCTCGCACAAGTTGTCCAGTTTGTAATCCTTAGGTAATAATAAAAATCTCGCAAGCTCGTCTGAAACAAAAAAAGTTATGCAAGCAACCGATCATTTATATCCGATGCCTGCTCGTTCAATGCATATTCGTCCAATGCATGGGGGAAATCGTCAATGGGCGGCGAGTATTGCTGGCGCTGCACCAGAAAATATTTTAGATTTTTCGGCTAGCATTAATCCCCTCGGTTCGCCAAAATCAGCGATCGCCGCAATTCAATCTCATTTGAGCGACCTCAATCATTATCCCGATCCAGAATATACATTGCTCAGGCAAGCGATCAGCAAGTTTCATCAGCTATCGCCTGACTGGATATCAGCGGGAAATGGTGTGGCGGAGTTATTAACTTGGGTAGGGCGTGATCTTTCAGCACTAGCAGCAACCGTTCTATTTACGCCTGCTTTTACTGATTATTATCGCGCCCTCAGAGCTTTTGACTGCCAAATAGAAACTTATTCACTTCTATCTCAAGATCAAAATCAACAGTTTTGTCTAAATTCTCAACTCCCAAATATTGCAAACTCTCATGCAAAAGGAATATTAATCAATAATCCTCATAACCCTACAGGTTACTTGTTTTTACGGGATTCTCTACTGCCATATCTTGAGCAATTTGCGCTAGTCGTGATTGATGAAGCATTTATGGATTTTCTATCACCTGAAACCCAGCAAAGTCTGATCGACTTAGTGCCATCGCATCCTAATTTAGTGATTTTGCGATCGCTTACCAAGTTTTATAGCTTGCCTGGGCTGAGGCTAGGCTATGCGATCGCCCACCCCGAACGCTTAGCTCGTTGGCAGTCATGGCGCGATCCTTGGTGTGTGAATAGTCTGGCGGTGGCGGCAGGAATTGCCGTTCTTGAGGATGTAGCATTTCAGAAACAGACTTGGGCTTGGCTAGATCATGCTAAACCTCTACTTTTTGAGACAATCTCCAATCTATCTGGTTTAACTCCATTACCAAACGCCGCAAATTATTTGTTAGTTCAAACAGAAATTGCAGGTTCTCTTTTGCAAAGAGAACTATTACAAAACGATAAAATTCTCATTCGTGACTGTTTGAGCTTTCCTGAATTAGGCGATCGCTATTTTCGAGTCGCAGTGCGTTTAGAGAGCGAAAATCAGCGATTGGTAAAAGCTCTATCCAAAATTTGCGGCGATCGCTTCGCGCCATCCTGATTATTTACTTGAAATAACTTACTTGACATATGAACATATATTCATATATTATGAATCCAGTTGAACTTGGATAAAAATATGGCAACAATGACTCAAATCAAATGCGCTTGTCCTCAATGTACTTGTGATATTTCTGAAGACCAAGCAATTATCGCAAATGGCAAGCCTTATTGCAGCAAAGCTTGTGCTGATGGACATCCTGTGGGATCGACA
>JAYTWB010000367.1:0-4249 GCA_043743655.1 Cyanobacteriota bacterium
CCCAGCAATTCGACTAAGCCTGAGATCGTGATGGCGGGAATGCCTAATAGAAAAGAAAATCTTGTCGCCGCAACTCGATCTAAACCTAAAAATAAACCTGCGGTCAGAGTCGAACCAGATCGCGAAGCGCCTGGAATTAGCGCCAGAGCTTGGGCTGTCCCCATTAGAATCCCATCGATCACTTTTACTCTTTTAAAATCACGCTTTTCGGTTTGGTTCCGTTGTCCAAATATTTCGGCTAGCGCTAGCAAGCTTGACATCACAATTGAGGCGATCGCGATCGCCGTCAAACTCCGCAAAGGTGACTGATCATAATTTTTGACAAATACTTTAATCAGCAAGCCGCCAAACAAAACAGGAATTGTCCCTAAAGCGATCGCCACAGCTAGCTTGAAATCATGGGATTTATATTTTTTTTGCTGTATTGCGGCGATCGTGCCAAGGGTGATGTGACTCAGGTCTTTCCAAAAATAGCTGACGACCGCCACAATACTACCAAGCTGAATCACCGCATCAAAAGATAAGCCTTCAGCTTGACCAAAAAGCTTATGGGCAACCTTGAGATGTGCCGAACTACTGATCGGCAGAAACTCAGTTAGCCCTTGCACAATTCCCAAAACGAAAGCTTGCCAATATTCCATAAAAATTCAAATCTAGACAAACGACATACAGCACAAACAATAGTACAGCGATCGGCTTTGCTGTCATAATATTTAACAAAAGCAATTTTTATTTAATTCGGTGTAAATATATGGATTTAAGAGTATTGATAGTACTAGGACCCATTGTCTTAGTCGTCTTATGGGCAGCCTTTAACCTCGGTAAAGCCATGCTTAAAGGTGAAGCTTCTTTGTTTGGTAAGCAGGGTAATAATCCTTTCCAATAATTGCCGCATCAATCTTCAAACTAAAAAGGGCGCTTTGCGCCCTTTTTAGTTTGAAGATTGTCAAGCACGCACAATCAAAAGCGTACATAGCGATAAAATAACTAAGAAATCAACAAAATTAATCTTGTAAGGTAGCTAGTTTATGGCGATCGGAGAATATAAGCCTGGTTTAGAAGGAGTTCCTGCTACCCAGTCCAACATAAGCTATGTTGATGGTCAATTAGGATTGCTCGAATATCGGGGTATCCGTATTGAGGACCTCTGCAAGCATAGTAGCTTCCTTGAAATCAGTTACTTACTAATCTTCGGTGAATTACCAAAAGCTTTTGAACTAAAAGAATTTGTCAACGATGTCACGCATCGAAGACGAATTAAGTATCGCATTCGCGACATGATTAAGTCATTTCCTGATAATGCTCATCCCATGGATGCACTCCAAACCAGCGTGGCGGCTTTGGGGATGTTCTATCCTTTAGGCAATTTTCATGATGTGGACTATATCTACCAAGCCACGGTAAGGCTGCTTGCTAAAGTGCCAACAATGGTGGCAGCTTTTCATATGATGCGACAAGGTAATGATCCTGTCATGCCGCGCGATGATTTGGATTATGCTTCTAATTTTCTTTACATGCTTAGCGAGAAGGTTCCTGATCCTTTAGCTGCGTCTATTTTCGATGTATGTTTGACGCTTCACGCTGAACATACGGTGAACGCTTCAACTTTTGCGGCGTTGGTGACAGCCTCTACGCTGACTGATCCCTATGCGGTGATGACTTCGGCGATCGGAACTTTGGCGGGCCCTTTGCATGGTGGTGCAAATGAGCAAGTGATGATGATGCTCGAAGAAATAGGCTCGATTGAAAATGTGACCGCCTACCTTGAACGTAAGATTGAACGTAAAGAAAAAATAATGGGATTTGGACACCGTGTCTATAAAGTCAAAGACCCACGGGCGATTGTCTTGCAGGGCATGGTGCATCAGTTGTTTGATCAGTTCGGTCACGATCATTACTATGACATTGCTCTAGAACTAGAAAAGCAAGCTTATGACAAGCTTGCTGGTAAGGGTATTCATCCGAATGTGGATTTCTATTCGGGATTGGTCTATAAAAAGCTGGGTATTCCTAGTAATTTGTTTACGACTATTTTTGCGATCGCTAGAGTGCCAGGCTGGTTAGCTCACTGGAAAGAACAGCTTTCTGATAATCGCCTATTTCGTCCGACTCAGGTATATACAGGGCTGCATGATGTAACTTATGCACCTATCCACGAGCGCTAGCTAATAAACATATTAATAAAAAAGACATCGCCAAGCGATGTCTTTTTTATTAATATGTTTGTTACCATGCAGGATGCGAAAAAATTGCTTGCATAGTTTTATTACCGCGCAATTGATTAGACAGCGGTAAATGTCCTCTCGGAGCATCAAGATTCCAGATAAACTCATGGGGATAACGGGTGAAAGAGCCAGATTTTTTCCAGCCAATCTTTAGCCAAAATTTTTCCCATCCTTTGCCAAGACTTAGCCAGATTTTTCGTTGGACTGAGAAGCCAAATTTACCCTCAGAATAAACTAACCAAAGTTGATTAATCGTTTGTAAGTCACTGATTGGAATTGATTTTGCTTCTGTAAAGTATAGCCAACCCCTCGCCAAAGCTGCCGCACTCGCCGCCTCACAAAGTTTTTTGCTGGTAATGCGATCGGCTTCTTCAAAGTCTTGTTTGGCTAACAAAATCTGAATTTGTTGATAATCAATACCCTTTTCAGATCGTAATGTGACCACGCCATGAGGATAATGAGTCTGCGCGATCGCGATCGCTTTGGGCAGATCACTTTGTAATAATATTTGATGGATTTTGCCATCGATCAAGGTCACTTCCGTATTAGTAGCTTTGCGAGCTTGGATAAATTCATCCAAAACATCTAAGCCGTCTTCTCCAAAAACTACTATTTCCGCGATCGTAGGTAATTGATTTGCCTCTTTACCTGAAAACAACTTATCTCTTAACTCGGTCAGTCTTGTATCCATTGGAATCTTAAAAACCGCAAAAATCGCACAACAAATCACAAATCACAAAAAATAATTTAAAAAGCAGCATCCATTGGATGCTGCTTTTTAAATACTCAAAAAATTAGTCAATGTAACCCATCAGTCCTGCATTGTCGATCAGATTAGAAGCAACAGGTCTAGTCTGCCCCATTTGGGAGTATGTGTCATTGACCACTAAACCTGATGAACCAACAGGGCGCTCACCTGCAATGTAAAATTTATCAACAATTACAAAGCCATCTTCGACTATAGGACGCTCGCCTGAGGACATAAATGTACTGACTACATGCAAACCATTGCTGACGATCGGACGCTCACCGCCCATCGTAACGTAAGTGCCGCTAACTACTAACTTGCTAGCCTCGATCGGACGTTCACCCGAACTGTTGTAATATTCTACAGCGCGAAAACCGCCATCAATGATGGGGCGATCGCCATAATGTTTAATAGTTTCAGTCACTGTCAATAAACCTTTTTTCTCAGTCGATACTTCGGCTGTCTTAGATTCTTCTTTCCCAGCCAAAACTGCAATATCAACTGTGCCAGTTTTAGTGGTTGACTCAGCTTTAGACTTGGTGGGACGACTTTTGTCGGCGCTATCTACTTTTGACTCGTTGTCTGTAGTCATAATGTTTTAATCCTTAAATTTATTCTTAAAAAACTCTTAACTGCTTTTAACTAGATTTGGCGATCGCTAAAAATCTTCTAAAGTTACAATCTTTAGAGTTAATTCTACTATCAATCGATACACCCAAAAACTATCGGCGCGCTACCAATACTTTTTAAGTGTTTAGCCTAACGCAGGCATAACTCTAGGCAGTTCTAAGCGTTGTTGAGATGCGGACGGACGGCGAGTCCGACCTGATAGACGGAAACTGAGGCTTTGTAGTTCGATGTGCAACTGGCGGTTTTCTTTTTGGAGAGATTCGATTTTTTGTTTGATCGGGACAATCCGTTCGGCAAACTTAGCACGATAGATATTTGGCAATTCTTGCACAACTTGTTCCAGCATCCGATTGCGATCGCTCATATCTTGGATGGTTTGACGTAACTCGACAGCTTCGCGATCGCGCTCTTGGATTTGCGCTTGGGTGGTAGTTAATTGATTTTCAACGATCGCTAGTTTTTGGGCAAGAAAGCGCATTTCTTCAGAATGTTGCTCATGTACCTCAGGATTGGGCAAAAAGGCAGTGTTACCCTTCACCAACCGAAAAAGCTCCTCCGAAAGCTGCTGTACGAGCAAATCTTTCTGGTCTAGCTCGACCTTTAGTAAATTGATTTCCTGTTGCAGGTCTGTGGTTATGTTTTCGGA
>JAYTWB010000368.1:0-6700 GCA_043743655.1 Cyanobacteriota bacterium
CGCGATCGCACTAGCTAGTTCCGCGATCGTCTTTGGATAAAGCATACAGACTGGCTGGAGACTGTCATCAGCAAGACTATGCACAATCCGTTGGCGCAAAAAGGGTTTTAGGCGATCGAATAAAACCACACTCCCGTCCCCAATCAGGTTCGTAAAGAGGGTGATTAGTTGATTATCTGGAATTCTCACAAGATTAATGTCCGTACAATACCAAAGATTAAAATAATGGCGCAGCGTCCATTATTTTATCGGATTTAAAACAGGCGTTTGCTACCATCAGGGCGAATCGTACCCCAATTAGTTTTAGCTTGAGCTAATTGCTCATCAGTGATCTTAGCTCCCTTCAAATCTGCCCCACAAAGATTTGTACCATTCAAATTTGCTTGGCTCAAATAAGCTCCTTTCAGATTGGCTCCGCTTAAATTTGCCCCTGACAAGTCAGCCTTACTCATATAAGCCGACTGAAGATTTGCCTCACGCAAATCAGCAAGAATCATCGAAGCACTACCTAAATCAGATTTGATCAATATTGCTCTCTGCATTTTTGCTTCACGCAAATTTGCCCCATTAAGTTTGGCTTGGGAGAGATTTGCACCCTGAAAGCTAGCTCCAGTCAAATCACTATGACAAAAATCAGCCTCAACCAGTTTAGACCGACTCAACACAATCCCTGTGAGCATAGCGCTACCAAAAGCCGCCTTAGAGTAGTCTTGATTAGCAAAATTGCGCTTGCCTTGACTGTATTCAACAATAACGCGGCGACCACCTTTGAGTTCATTACTACTGCCAATGCGACTACCCGATCGCGTATTGCCAGTCGTCATCATCCCGCTATCAAATTGCGTTCCCTGATTACCACCATATCGCTGCGGTTGAATGCGGGAGTTAGGTATCTGTGTATTAGTTGTTCTCACAGTCACCGAAGAAGGTGCAGGCAAAGATAAACTGGGGGATGGAGGAGAAGCTGCTGGTCTAGGTGCTTCGTCAGATATACTCCCCGACTCTAACGCTCGCAAAGCCTCTTCAGCAGTACGAAATCTCTGTGATACTGATTGCTGAAGCAGTTTCTCAAATACAATTCTCAGTCGATCGCTTAGTTGTACCTGCGACTTCCAATTAATTTCACCCGTGTAAGGATCGTGAGGCAAGTCTTTAGGCGATCGCCCTGTCATCAAATATAAGCAGCTCATCGCCGTGGCATACAAATCACTGGAGTAAACAGGACGCATTGCCATTTGTTCAGGCGGCGCAAATCCAGGCGTACCGATCGCAAAATTTGTTAATAAACCGCTAGGATCATCGTCTGCTGAAGGCTTATTTACTTGACTAGAAACTGCCCCAAAGTCAATTAATACGAGCTGACCATCTTGTTTCCGCCGCATGATATTGGCAGGCTTGATATCGCGGTGGATGACTCCGCTTTCATGCATAAAACCCAGAGCAGGAAAAATTTCTGCAAGAACTTTACGGATTTCAATTTCGTTGAATACTCCACGCCTTTCAAATTCTTGCTTCAGAGTTTCTCCATCCACAAACTCTTGAACTAGATAAAAATTGCTATCTTCTTCAAAATAATCTAGCAGTCGCGGAATTTGAGGATGACTGCCAATTTTCCCCAAAGTAAAAGCTTCACGCTCAAACAACTCTCTCGCCATTTTCATGACACTAGCCGATTGAGTATTAGGTCGCAGTTGCTTGACTACACAAGATGGAAAGCCCGGAAGCCCTTCATCGGCGGCAAGAAATGTCGCCCCAAATCCTCCTTTTCCTAGAGGACGACTAGCTCGATAACGATTACGCAGCTTTAAATTAGAACCACAAGACGCGCAACTAGTGGCAAATGGTTCGTTATTCGGATTAGCACAGGTCGGATTAACGCAGTAACTCACGGTTGATCGAAAGCCCAAATAATGGTTGATCAAAAAATAAATCTAGAAGATTAAATCTAAGACTCACTTTAGCAAATAAATCTAAAAATCATCAGTATCTGAAACTTCATTGGGATACTTTGACGAACGGGTGGACGGTCTTCGTCTCCGCCCAGAAGGGTTGCTATCTTTGCCAGATTCATTAGCCGTAAAATCATCAGATTCACCACTACGATTTCTGGGGCGATCGCCACTCGCATTGTTCCCATTCATGTTATCACCGCTAGGACGTGGACGGCGTTTAGGATTTACAGGACTAATATCACTTTCGTCAATATCAATAACTGTATCACTGCTACTACGCTTAGGACGGCGGGAACGGTCGGTTGTGTCACCGCGTAATTCACTAGCTTCAGCACTATTAGCAATCGAACCGCGCATCCGCCGAGATGAGTCACGATCGCGACGAGCGGCAATTTCGCGAGTGGGATCAATTTCAACTCGATAGTCAGAACCAATTGGTTCTTCGTCATCAACTAGAGGGCTAGAGGGCGCTCTGCGTGCTTGATTTGCTAGAGCTTGACGTAATACCAAAGACTCAACGGCAAACCAACCTGCAAAACCAACAACCAGCACTTGAGCTAATTGAGTTGTAATCTCCATCCGAAAGTTAAAGGCAAGCAAAATGATGCCATACACAAGTGCGATCGCGGAGAAAAAGATATCATGGTCGCGGGCTAGCTCAGGGCGAAAGTTACGCACAAAATATAGACCCACACCTCCTAAAGCGGCCACAATTGCCAAAAGAATCATTAGCGGGTTGCCACCGATGTTGATCATGGTTCTATATTTCTCCCAAATACCTGCGTTCTTTGCGGTTTAGACTTCGACTGATTCTAACAGAAAGTAGAGTGACGCAAGCATCACTCTACTTTCTGAATGGATATTATCCACGGCGGACGGTTTTGTCTTTGTTGCTAACGATAAGCAAAGCCACGAGGATGAGTCCAAGGACTACGCTACCTGCAACTAGGCTAAGTAGTAGGTTAGTTAATGATGATGTCATAGGATTTTATTGGTAAAGTTTTAATATACAGACTAGATATTAGCCGTAATTTTAGCATCAGACAGAATCGCGATCGCTAGACATTATTGCTAAACATTGGAGTAATGTTCGGATTTGACTAGGTGTATGCGTTGCCATCAGGGTGAGTCGGATGCGGGCAGTCGGCACAGTCGGTGGACGAATGGCTGGGGCAAAGATATTATGGTCACGCAAATGTTGGGATATCTGCATCGCCGTTGCTATATTGCCCACCTCGATCGCCATAATCGGGGAATCCTCAGCGATCGCCTGAACACCTAAATCTCGTAAGCCTTGTTTAAGGAATTCTACATTTTGCCAAAGCTGCTGACGCAGAGGATTTTCTGACTTATCTGATTTGACTATTTCAATAGCGGCGATCGCTGCACCTGTATCCGCAGGAGATAGCGCCGTTGTATATATCCAAGTTGCCGCTCGATTTCGGAGGAAGTCGATTAAATTCGCCGAGCCAGCCACATAGCCGCCCATACTTCCCAAAGCTTTGCTCAGTGTCCCCACTTGGATTAAATCTTGGTGAATTCCTAAAGCATTAGTCAGACCTCCACCACGATCGCCAAATACTCCTGTGCCATGCGCCTCATCGACTAATACCATGCAATCATACTCGGCTGCCAAGTCCATAATTTTGCGTAGTGGAGCTAAGTCGCCATCCATACTAAACACGCTATCAGTGGTGATCAAACAACGCCGATATTTAAGACGATGCTCTTGCAGTTTCGCGGTGAGGTCTACCATATCTAAATGGAAATAATTGATCGCGGTTGCGCCACTGAGCAGTCCGCCTTTTTTTAAACAAGAATGATTATATTCATCGCCTAAAATCAAATCGCGCGTTCCCACAATCGCCGCAATCACCCCCAAATTTGCCAAGTACCCAGAACTAAAAACTAAAGCCGATTCTGTGTTTTTGAGATCAGCGATCGCCGTCTCTAACTCTTCATGCAGAGCGAGATGACCCGTCACAAGACGCGATCCTGTTGAACCCGTGCCATATATTTCTGTGGCAATAATTGCAGCATCAATCAAACGGCGATCGCCTGCCAGTCCCAAATAATTATTGCTGGCAAACATCAACATTTCGCGCCCATCGATGGTGGCGATCACCCCTGCTTTGCTGGTAATAGTTTGAGTAGAGCGATACCAATTAGCTTTATGGATAGATTTTAACGAGCAATCAAGCCAATCGTAAGGAGTAGATATAGGTTTAGTCTTCACACTTCTTCACAAATCCAGATTAAAATTAGTTAACGACAAAATACTTGAATGAAGTACGGCGCGAAAAGCCTTACTTCATTCAAGTATTTATCAGGTATTTATTATCTAGGTTAAAAAAATGACTGTTGCATATCCCCGCAAGCTTCGTGGTCAACTCAGCGCCCAAGATATTCTCAACCAAGTTGTGCGATCGCGCGAGATTCATATGGTAACTCTCAATCGCTATCGTTTTAACGAGCAGCGTAGTTGCAAAGACTTGACCGACCTAATCGAAAAACTTGATGGCAAGCCTCGCGATCTGATCAAAGATTTATCGCATCATGTTGCTGACGAGGCACGTCATGCTCTCTGGCTAACCGACTTGCTCTATGAACTTGGTGAAGATATAGGTACTCCACCGGGAACTTCCTATATCGATGAATTTGAGCGGATGATTAGTTACGAAACTATCGGTAGCAATCCTGAAGATGGCATTATCGAATCTCTCGCGGCCATCAATGTCACCGAAAAGCGGGGTTGTGAATATTTCGCGGCTCATATTCGCGCACTCCAGAAGTCTGAGCAAACCTCCGAAAATATCAAAGTTCGCGAAACCATCGAAAAAATTATGCCTGAAGAGGTAGAACATGTTCGCTGGGGTAATCGCAAGCTTGCAGAAATTGCTAAAAAGAGTGAATCTCTTCATACCAAAGTCGATAATGCGAAGCGCAAATATGCCGCGATCGAGCAAGCTGCCTATGAGTCAGGAATGGATGTTCTCGCAGGTGCAGAAGTTCGCCGCGTTGAGAACTTGATGAAGATTGCCGATACTCTTCCTCTTTGGCAACGTCCACAGTACCTGATCGATCAACTTCCTCAGACTTTGTTCTCTTCCGATTTGCAAAAGACTAGAATTGATTTAGTCAAAAAAGCATGGGATAAAGACCCATCTTCCTTTGTCGAAAAATTCATCCCGATGTTCTTTAATGGCAATCTCAAAGAAGCGGCAAGTAAAGCAGGAAGTAATTAGCTTTACTATTAGCCAAATCTTGGCATTGATGCTTTTATCGTTAAGCATCAATGCCAAGAATTAAGACAGGAACATCTATGTTTGAAGTGCCTCTGTGTTCCAAATCCCAAGCAAACTGCTCAAAATAGGAAACGCCAGTACTCATTTCATCTGCAAAATTTTTGACTGGCACAATTTCTATGCCTGTGTCGATCACGCCCATTTTGCTGAAAATTGTCATTTTGGCGCAAACGTTGTAGACCATAAAAGCGTACTTGCCGAATTGAACTTCGATGCCAAGTTTTGTGTTTGGTTTTACAAAGTCCATATCTCTAAAAGGTTGACCGCGCTTATTTTGCGATTTGATGTAATCTTCCGAATATTCTCCGTAGGTGTAATCGCACAGCACTTTATGATTTGACCAACCTCCGTTCTGAGCCTTGGCAAATTCTCGCTTGAACGCCTTATTTAGTTCCATCGGGGAAAATAGCATTTTCCCCATCATGGTTCTTTCTGTGCTTTCTTTTGTCTTGTAGATACTTGCGTCAATCGCATTTATTACCGCTTCTATCTGCGCAAATTCTGTGGCGTATTTTTGTTGTACTGCCGCTTTCCCGCCGTTAAAATTGTATTTGGCAACAATCTTCAAAGTAATTTCTCCTGTTTCTCATTAAGCCATTCAGATGGCATTTGTGCGACTTTTTCTTTGCCAGTTGGTTTGTGTACTGGTTTCCCAAGAGGTCTAATTTTTAGAAATCCATCTTGAAATGCTGAAATCCTTTCTTTTGTAATAGCGATATATTGCGGGTCTCGATCAATTACCATTCCGCGCCGATTATGTTTTATGGCAGCAATCAGACTTGAGCCAACACCTCCGAATGGATCTAAAACCCAGTCATTTTCATTAGTGAGAGCAAGTACGCAGCGCTCAATTAGCTCAATGGGAAATTGACATGGATGCGTAGTTTTTTCGGGGTGATTTGATTTGACATTTGGAATTTCAATGATTCCATCTTCCCACTCTTGGCTAACTATTGCCCAATAGTCGGATGGATTTTTCCCAAGCGGATTTCCGCTTGGTTGCCCCTTTTTGTCGCCCTTGTAGTGCAGCTTTCCTGGGTATTTAGAAGGGACTCGAACCGAATCAAGATTAAATGTGTAATTCTTTGACTTTGTAAACCACAGGAGAACTTCGTAACGACCAGAAAACCTTTTTTTTGCGTGCAACCCATGCTCGAAATGCCACACAATTCTATTTCTTAATTGGAGGTCAAGAGATTTGAGGATTGGATAGAAATAAATATCAAGTGGAAAAACTTCGCCATCATCAATAAAATTTCCAACTTGCCAAACAATACTTCCGTCATCTGAAACCACCCGAGCGAGTTCTTTTAGAATCTCTGATTGCCAGTCAAGATACTGCTGTAGCTTAATTTGCTTCTCGTACTCTTTGCCAATATTGTAAGGTGGCGACGAAACCGCAAGCCTGAACGATGAACTTGGAAGTTTTTTTAATGCCGCTAA
>JAYTWB010000369.1:0-6771 GCA_043743655.1 Cyanobacteriota bacterium
TGAGGATTGATTCATGGCTTCTAATAGAAATAGCTCCCCCAAAGATCAAGGCGCTAGTGAACCAAATAAGAAGCAATCAGTGGATGCTGATGCAACTAACGTTGATTGGATGATTATGTCTGATCTGAGTACGCGGATCGACGGATATCCAAATCCCAAGCCAGAATCAAAATCCTCATCTCTTCAAGTATCTAGTAATCAGATTGATAGTGACGATCTTGAAGATTTAGCTTGGTTAAAATCACTAGACTTAGATAGCCCAATCGAGCGATCGCCTTCTCAAACAACCTCAGGATCGGAAGCTAAATCAGACAGTCTAGACGATGATGACATAAACGAGATTGATTGGCTAATTGTGACTAATCTCAAAACACGAATGGATGACTCGGAGATTAGAGCAAAAGCTAGTCCTATATATCAAGATATAGTCCAACCGAATATATCTATTGAATCATTTGTACTTGGCGATAACTTAACAGAGGATATTCTCGATGACGATTTAGGTTTAGATGGGCTAGAGTTTCTTGATAATTCTGATTTAGATTCTTTAGAATTTGACACTTCAGAAGATATTAATATCAATGAATTTCTCAATGAATATGATCTCAATATATCTGATGGTATTCAGGAGTTAGAAGAGGGTCTTAATAATGATTTTGATTTGAGTGATAATGATTGGGATCAAATCTCAGAAGATATAATTGATCAATCCAATGAGCAATCAAATCTAGATATCATCAGTGAGTCTTTGGAAATAGAGACCCAAATCTCTCAGGGTTTTAATCCTACTGAAGAATATTATGAAAATATAGACCCAATCCTTGATCAACTGCATAACTCAGAGGTGGTTGATGAAATTCAATCTGATGAATTAATTGAAGACTTTAGTGTTAATAATCAACTACAAGATACATTCCAAGATGTATTTGTTAACGAAGAAGTCAGCAATTTTGGCGAAGGGTTTGACAATGAGCTAGATGATGGATTTGGAGAAGTAAAATCTCTGGAGTCATTGAATAACAATATAGGCGAAGACGAATTTTGGTCGAGTCAGCCAATCCTCGACCCTGAAATTAATGCCAACTCAAATGATGATGTATTTACTGATGATTGGGGACAAAGTAACGAGATCGTAGTCAATGATGCGATCGACGATCTCGTTTGGGATGCCTCGACCAACGATGTTGCCGATATAATCTCACCAAAATCAATTGATAATGCTTTTGGTACATCAGACGACTGGGCGATCGCTCCACTAGCAGAACAGTTTGAAATTGGCGATCATGATGACTGGAGCGCAGGATTAGAAGATGAAATCAATAGTAATACTGATTTTAATTTTGAGAGTATTTCAGAAGATTTAGTGAGTAATATTGAAATACCAGACACAAATGATGTGGTACTCGATAATGAAATAGTTGATGTAGAAGAAGAGGATTTAAAAACATCAGATAAATCTTCAGAACCCACTAATGAGAGTTTATGGAAGATAGATGAAACTCAATTACAAGAAGAATCTCTAGATGAAAGTTGGAATCTTATTGATGATTTTGATGAGCAAAATCTGAGCAATGAAGATTGGGCGATCGCTAGCAATATTCCTAACAATATTGATGCCACTGATAGTATCAATAACATCAGTATCAATGATGTTCAAATATACGATGATTTCAACAATATATCTAGTAATCTAGATAGTGCTGAAAACTTTGAATATATTGATGATCAGGAACAAATTAATCAGCAACAGTTCAATAGTCAATTTGACAATCAATTTAATGATCAATTTGATCTCTATAATTCACAAGATAATGCACAAAGTTTTGAAGACAATGACTTTGAGGAGTTTGAGAACCTTGTAGCCCAATCTGAATGGGAGAATTTTAGCGCATCCTTCACAGCCCCAATCACGGATACAGAGATTGACGATAATTTTGTGATAAATCCTTTGGAAGCTAGTTTGGATAACCAAATTACTACTGATTGGAAAGCGGATGTATCACCTTTTGTCGAGAAGCTTGACGACTTAGAAAGTATTATTGATGAAAATTTTGACCTAGCGACTTTTGATGAAGAGTATTTCCCAGAGACCTCTCTATCCGATGATGTGGAACAAGAAAATATTGCCACAATGCTCACCTCAAATTCTGTTGCTTCCAATCCATATCTAGAAAACGAACTTGCATCTAAATTCAATCATCCTTCTCTATCTTCAGACAGTTCTTCTGTGGACGAGTTGATCGCGTCAAACGATCCTTTTGAAGAAGGTTTGGTAAATGATCTGTTAAATGATGTCTATTCTCCAGTCCTGATTGAAGATACTTCAGCTAACAGCCTCCTGTTGTCAGATAATGGATATGGCTCTGATGTTCTCGATAATTTAGTTCCAGAAACAGAGATAGCTTCCGCTCCAGATTTAGTCTCATCTTCAGATTCTATTGTAGATATGAGCGATCGCGATTTTTTAGATGATTTCGATCTAGATAGCATTAGCAATCACCTCACTGGTGAAGACTTTAACTCGCATATTCTTCCTTCAATATCTACTGGTTTAGCTACACCATTTCCTCTAAGTACTCCCGTCGCTCCTGTCATCGAACCAGAACCGACTTACTCGTCTATCAACAATCCGCCACCGCCACCTTTTTTGCCACCGCTGCCACCAAAGCGCAGTTCTAGCCAAGGCAAGGCAATGGCTGCACCCCTTCCACCTTCTGTCCCAAATGTTGGATTTCAATCACAACCAAAGAATAGAAATGTAGAAGACGATTTTGATAGTTTCCATATCCCCCAAAACCCAAACAAAAATCGCAAATCGATCAATTCGATTGACGAAGGCTGGTCAGAATTATTGGACGCAGATACTGTTCTATCTGGAGTATTGCGATCACCAACAGAACCTTCATTTTCGAGTGCCAGTGGTGCAACCTCTCCAAGTTCAGGAAGAACCGCACAAGGAGGCAGGCAAAACACTTCTTCTAACGTCTCTAAGAATGTCTTACCTGATTTCAACGATCTGGGCTTAGAGATTCATGGTGATAATACTGATTGGTCTGGGTTGCTTGATAGCAGTGATTTGTCTGACAGTATTACAGCGATTAGTCAGCAAGGTTCTCAAGACTACTCTCGTGCCAGAGTCGGTCAGACGACTCCTTCACGTTTAGATGTGACAAGTAACAGTGAGACTAGGGAGATACCCCGCGATCGCCGCAAACCAATGGCAAGTTTTGGTGATGCGACTCAAGCCCGCATGTCAGCTACTCCCGATCAAATGGACTTCAATCGGTTTACCGAAGACAACTACAATTCATATGGCTATGGTGATTCAATATTAACAACGCCAGCAACTCCAACGCCAACATCGTCTCCAAAAGTAGCATTTAGTCAGCCAAAAATGACAATGCCTACTATCAATTTAGAGTCTCTATGGCAAAGTTATCTGAAAATTCCTGCGATCGGTTTAGGCGCGATCGGCGGTGTCTTTTTACTGTATAGCTTACTCAGTAGACCCGTTTTTGATTTAGGTCTACGCTGGGGAATATTTAAAGATGCTAGTGGAAAGGACTTCACAAACGCAGACTTTAAGGGAGCTAAATTGGATAATGTAGACTTCAGTAAAGCAAACCTAGAAGGCGCAAAGATGCAAGATGCAAGTCTTGTTGGCGCAAATTTTCAGGGTGCGAATCTTAATGGGGTTAACTTTACTAAAGCAAACTTAAATAGAGCGAGATTAATCCAAGCTAGTGTCATTTGGGCAGAGTTCAACAATGCTCAAATGAATTTGGTTGATCTTGCAGAAGCTGATTTGACCCGATCTAACCTTGCCAATGCCAAAATGGAAGGAGTTAACTTAAAAGGATCTAAAATTGGTGATCAAGGAACAGAGAAGGCAACAAAATTTAGTGCGACAACTTTACTAGCTTGGCAGATCGTTAACGAGTCTCGTGAGGGGCGTAACTTAGTTGAGCAAAATCTATCGGGTTTAAACCTAAGTTTTACTAGCCTCAAGCGTGCTAATTTGTCTAACTCTAAGCTTAATTATACTGATATGACCAGTACCGATTTGAGTGGTGCAAATCTGACTGGAAGTCAGGTAAATGGAGCTAACTGGAGTGGAGCAAAGCTAGCTGGTATTAATCTCACAGATGTTACTTTTGATAGGAACAAACTTCCCAAAACAGATGAAGAAACAGTTTGTCCCAATGGTAAGAAAGGTCCTTGTAAGTTCTAATTGACTGTGCATCAAGAAAGTCCAAGAGACACGAAATTTGCTATATAATCATTTTTGGAAAGTTACAAGGCAAAATTTGTGTATCAAGTTTCCTCTCAACAAAAGCAATACAATACCTATATCTTGTCTGATGACAGCTCAGGTTCTCAGATAGAAGTCGTACCCGAACGCGGTGGTATTGTCACTAGCTGGCAAATTAATGGTCAAGAGGTTTTTTATCTTGATACTGAACGCTTCACTCATCCTGAGTTAAGTGTTAGAGGTGGCAATCCAATTCTGTTCCCTCTTTGTGGCAACTTGCCAAATGACACTTATAACGTTGATGGACAAGACTATAAAATCAAACAACATGGTTTTGCTCGTGAGTTGCCCTGGGTTGTTCAAGGACAGAGTACCGATGGTGGAGCAAGTGTAACCGTTGAGCTAGGTAGCAATGAACAAACTAAGGCTGTCTATCCATTTGATTTCCATGTAGCCTTTACCTATACGTTGCGTGGAAACACCTTAGAGATTTGCCAAGAGTATAAAAATCTCTCCTCTGCACCTATGCCATTCTCTTCAGGATTCCATCCCTATTTTTTCTGTGGTGACAAAAATCAGATTGATGTAGATATTCCTTCGGCAAGCTATCAAGACAATCGCACCAAAGAAAATTTCACTTTTGATGGTAAGTTTAACTTCGATCAAGATGAGATTGATTCTGTGTTTGGCAAGCTGTCTAGCCGCTCAACCTCAGTGACTGATAATGATCGCAAATTGAAGATTGCTATAGATTACGATAATTTTTATACTTATCTTGTATTTTGGACAGTCAAGGGCAAAGATTTTTATTGCTTGGAACCATGGAGTGCAACTCGTAACTCGTTAAATACTAAGGAGAATTTAACTGTGCTTGCACCCAATTCTAGTTGTAAGGCTGTAGTAAGTATTAGTGCTAACTTCTTCTAGAGAAGCCATAAAGTTGAAGGACGATTCGCGGTTCCGCTTTGCATACCAAACAAAAAAGAGAGGGCGATCGCCCTCTCTTTTTTTTAAACTAAAACCAGCGCGTAGGTCACCCAATTAACAAGCGACCCAGACTTCTAGGTTTTAAGCTTAATAACAAATAGTAATGCGCCTACAGTCAAAAAGATCACTGACCATAACAGCCCCCAAAATGCAGGATGGCTGGAAACTTTGTTTCCATTAGTTGTAGATAGAAGTTCTAAATCCATCCAAGACGCAACACCACGGCGGAACCACCCTTTTGCATAGGTTTCCATGCCGATCAATCCCTGTACTCGCTTCATACCAAAGAAGAAGTTGCCCAAAGGTCCCCAACGCGAAGCATAGAGCAGATACATCATCCCTGATTTATCCTGTAACTTTAGATCAGAACCAAACACATAACCTGCATCACCACGACCGATGAGAGTTCCTTCTAATTGCACAGGTTGTCCGCGCAAAGGACTAGCATAGGGATCGGACATCAAAGTAATTACATCGCTGGCTGGTGCATTTTTGGAACTTGGATACATGACCGATCGCTTAAAGATCATCACGCCGCCCAGTAATAGTAGAGGGATCGCCACGAATGCTTTTATACCATTTAATCCACGACCAAATAGAAACGCACCGATCGCTAAACCAATCACGATCGCCAAAAATTCTGCGCCATAGAGCAGGATATCTTGATAGAAAGTTGCATAGAGTCGTTTTTTATCAAGACGCTTACCTTCGGCAACCACATGACCCATGTCAAATTCCATCGCTAATCCTAGTTGCTCAGCATAGTTACTGAGCGCACGAACTCGCTTACCTGTAAGTGGATGTGTAGAATTTAGCTCTACCCACCATGCCCAAGGATTAAATAAATCCCAGAGAAATAAGCGACCAATTTTTTCAGGAGAAGAAGAAATTTGATAGGCAGTGCCTGTCGTAGCTGCGGCTTTTGCATCATAGATACCGAGGGCGCGAGTGCCTTGCATCAAACGACTTGGTTCTTTTGACTGTTCCGTCTCTTGGACAATACCGTAGGCGATTTTGACCAGCGCGCGCGATAAAGCGTTGGGATTGCCCGTTTGCTCGGCTGCAAAATGATCAGCAAAATATTCTCTCGTGCGCGATAAGTACAGCACTAAATATGTGCCAATGATGTAGAAAGCATAAGCAATAAATGCAGCGATCGCTGCCGCAGATTCAGCGCGATCGTCATTAACTTTTTTACCAATCTCGCGAATGGTGACATAAAGCAGATAGTTGATCTGCACAAGGGTGGAAGCCACAGTCATCACGGCGAAATCCCAATGCACAATATGTCCCATCTCATGAGCATAGACCGTAGCTACTTCGTCATCGGCTAGATACTTAAATAAACCTGCGCTGACAACTAATCGCGCACTATCTGGCAAAGCACCATAGGTAAAAGCCGTAGGGTTGTTGTCGTCAATAATGCCGAGACGAGGCTGAGTAATTTTTTTGAGACTACAAATACGCTGAATGGTACGCGCCGACTCTGGACTGAGACGTGCGATATCCTCTATTTTTACCCAACGAGTGTG
>JAYTWB010000370.1:0-5109 GCA_043743655.1 Cyanobacteriota bacterium
GTGAGTAGATTCCCTGATTGCTCGATCTCATCTTTTTTCAAGCCATCAAGGGTATCTTTGACATCTCGCTCATTCGCAAATTCTGTCTCTAAATTGAGAGCAGGAAGTTCAGAGGCTTGGGCTTGTCTTAGTCCTGCTTCACTGCGCTGGAGAGTCCGTTCGGCAATTTGCAGTTCGCGATTATGACTTTGGGCGAGGGCGATCGCCTGCTGTAGAGTAATTGATTGTAAGCCCTGTAACTTTATCTCTTCTGGTTTTGTTGGTAGCTTTAGAGGATCAACTGTCTCATCCAGCTTGAATACTTCTATAACTTTCTGACTACTATCACGATTAGTAGTTGTGGGCTTATTGAGAATTTCTGTGGGAGTCTCTGCGATCGCAGATTCCACCAAAATTAAAGGAAGCAAAAAACTGGTGCTAACTCCAATTAAAGAAGCGATCGCTGTTTTGATCATTGTTTGTGATTCATTCCCATATTAAAACTGATACAAATTCGATTCTCATCACTGAGATTCGATTCAACGCCATGACTTAACCAACTTCTTCTGTATTCCGATTAGCGGTGACACTTTGCTCCTTACTTTTCAAAGCAACAGTAATGGTGAGAGTTGTCAAAATAACGCCTTCAACTACAGCAGCAGCTATTTTTTTGTTCGTTTTCTGTGATTTAGCTTAAACTTACTCCCTTAATTTAGATCAAGAAAATGAAATCATGATGAAATATGATCTCTTCTGAAGAAACTTGATCCAAATGCAATAATTTATAAGGAACACTTCATGCTCATTTCATAATTATCAGCAATAATTATCAAATTGTTTACCCACCTAGATTACCTTAAAAGCACTGCTAGTAAAGGTTTTATGCACATTTCACAATTTTTTCAAAAGATAGGGCTTGACTCTCCAGTTGACTAGAGATTGTATAAGTAATCTAAGTTGATTTCGATCTACATCACTTGAGTTGTTAGGAGACATAAAGCTGAGTGGCTACATTATCCCAAGATCAGGTATTACTGCAAATTGGTCAAGTTGCAGTTCTGAGTCAAGTTCCAATTAAAACGATTCGTTACTACGAAGAGCTTGGTTTATTAAAATCTTCAGAGCGAACTGAAGGAGGATTTCGACTATTTTCTCCCAATACGATTAAGCGGATTGCTTTTATAAAAAGGTTACAGAAATTAGGTTCAAGTCTACAAGAGATTTTTGAGATTTTGAAAGTTTACGATCAGGGTCTAGCTCCTTGTTCTGAAATCAAACAACAACTAGAGCATCAAGTTAGTGAGATTGATCGCCGTATTGCGGAACTAATAACTTTGCGTGATGAAATCAGCGACTTGCTCAAAGATTGGAATCCCACAGACAAGACAACCGAGGGAGAGATTTGTCCAATCTTACAAAAGACAGAATCTCTCGTCATTGACAAGGCTTCAAGTAGAGACAATTAGAGACAATTTATGAATTGCCTCTAAAACATTTAGAAATTAATAAAAAAGAAAACTATGGATAAAATTACCCTGAATCTACGAGGAATGCACTGTGCTTCTTGTGCCAGTAGCATTGAATCTACGACACGAACTATAAATGGTGTGGCTAGTAGTAATGTCAATTTTGCCACTGAGCAAGTAGCGATTGAGTATGACAAGCAAAAAACTAATCCTGACGCAATTCAAAAGGCGATCGCCTCTATTGGCTATGAAGCTGTTTTACCTGATCGCTCTGAACAAGGAAAAGATGCAGAGAAAAAGGCGAGATTAACTGAATCACAAAATCTAACTCGCAAGGTTTGGGTAGGAGGAGTAATTGGAGCAATTTTAGTATTTGGTTCAATCCTAATGATGACAGGATTGGATATCGCTTTTATTCCTAGTTGGATGCATAATCAATGGCTGCAACTTTTCCTAGCATTACCTGTGCAGATTTGGTGTGGCAGTTCTTTTTATATTGGTGCTTGGAAAGCCTTTAAAAATCATACGGCCACAATGGATACCCTAATCGCTTTAGGAACATTAGCAGCCTTCTGTTATTCACTCACCGTGACTCTTAACCCTAACTTCTTTATCTCGCAAGGCTTGCAACCTGAAGTTTATTATGAGGTCTCGGTAGTAGTTATTACGCTAATTCTTTTAGGCAAGCTCTTTGAGAATCGCGCCAAAGGAGAAACATCCGATGCAATTCGGAAGTTAATAGGACTGCAAGCAAAAACAGCGCGAGTTCTACGGGATGGCAGAGAATCTGATATCTTGATTGAAGATGTGCTGATCGGAGATGTTGTGTTTGTGCGACCAGGTGAAAAAATTCCTGTCGATGGTGAGGCGATCGCAGGTAACTCCACCGTTGATGAGTCAATGATTACAGGTGAAAGTATTCCCATTGAAAAGAAAATTGGCGATCGCGTGATCGGTGCAACTATGAATAAAACTGGTAGCCTCCAGATTAGAGCTAGTCATGTTGGCAAAGATACGGTTCTATCGCAAATAGTTAGTCTTGTGCAACAAGCCCAAGGCTCAAAAGCACCGATTCAACGCTTGGCTGATCAAGTCACAGGCTGGTTTGTACCTGTAGTTATTTCCATCGCGATCGCTACATTTTTGCTCTGGTTCAATATCATGGGTAACTTAACAATGGCAACTATTTCCGCCGTTGGGGTGCTAATTATTGCCTGTCCTTGTGCTTTAGGCTTAGCCGCACCCACTTCGATCATGGTAGGAACAGGTAAAGGTGCAGAAAATGGCATCTTGATTAAGGATGCGGGTAGCTTGGAACTAGCTCATAAGATTCAAACTATCGTTTTGGATAAAACAGGAACAGTTACAGAAGGAAAGCCAACTGTTACAGACTTTTTTGCCCTCAATACAGACGAGCGAGACTTGTTACAACTTGTGACGGCGATCGAGCGAAATTCTGAACATCCACTCGCTGAGGCAGTTGTGGAATATTCCAAGCAAAAGGAAATTAAGATTCCTGAAGTAGTTGATTTTCAGGCGATCGCAGGTAGCGGTGTCCAAGGAAAAGTTGGAGATTTCTTTATCCAAATTGGAACTAGGCTCTGGATGGATGAGTTAAAGATTGATACTAAGTCAATCCATCAATATCAAGATGCTTGGGAAACAGGTGGAAAAACAGTAGTGTTAGTTGCAGTTGATAATGTAGCGCAGGGCTTAATTGGCATAGCTGATAAAGTCAAAGCTTCATCCCATGCAGCAGTTAATGCGCTGCAACGGATGAAAATTGAAGTCGTAATGCTGACAGGTGATAATCAATCAACAGCCGAGGCGATCGCTCGTGAAGTTGGTATCAAACGAGTCTTTGCTCAAGTACGCCCCGATCAAAAGGCAGAAAAAATCAAGGAATTGCAAGCCGAAGGAAAGATTGTCGCCATGGTTGGCGATGGCATCAATGATGCGCCAGCACTAGCACAGGCGGATGTCGGTTTAGCGATCGGCACTGGTACTGATGTGGCGATCGCTGCCAGTGATATCACACTGATATCAGGCGATCTGCAAGGGATTGTGACAGCGATTCAACTCAGCCATGCCACGATCCGCAATATCCAACAAAACCTCTTCTTTGCCTTTATCTATAATGTCGCTGGCATTCCGATCGCCGCAGGAATTCTCTTCCCACTCTTTGGTTGGTTACTCAGTCCGATCATTGCAGGAGGAGCAATGGCATTTAGCTCAGTTTCTGTAGTCACAAATGCTTTACGACTGAGAGGTTTTCGTCCTTCTACAATCAAATAGGAAGAAAGAACTATGAAAAATTATCAAATGATCGGTATTTTGGCAAGCTTGGGAATTTCTTTTAGTATGGCATCAGTTGCTGCTGAGATGCCTCATCATAATTCCCAATCAAAACAGATTCAACGCATTGAACAACCCATGCCTTTGAAGATTGCGGTCACGGTTGGAGGAGTGGCTCTGATCGGCGCTCAGCTATGGTGGTTTCTATTCAGCAAGCCGAAATCTCAACAAGCCGAAACTAGTGATGGTGTTCAGGAAGTTAACATTACTGTAGATGGTGGTTATAGACCGTCGCTAGTCACAGTCAAACGTGGTCAACCTGTGCGATTAAAGTTCGTTCGCCAAGATCCTAATAGTTGTCTAGATAAAGTTCTATTCCCTGATTTTCACATTGCTCAAGATTTAGCTTTAAATGAGACTACATCTGTTGAATTCATTCCTCAAACTGTAGGAAATTATCAGTTTTCCTGTGGTATGAATATGTTTCACGGGGCGATCGAAGTGAAAGAGTAAAGGATTAATTATCATCGGTTCCCCAACTTTCTTGTTATTGCCCTAAAGTTGAGGATGTGCAGAACAAGTCTCTGCATATCCTGAACTTAAAGTTTTGAATTTTCTTAATACTATGGCAATTCCAGAGCCGACTTTAATTGTCTACAGTCAACCACCCAAGGCGATCGCTACATCAGATTTGCGTCAAGCCAGAATTGACGAATTTCTCGCTTCAAGGTCACTGCAACCTAAAAGTCGTAAGGCTTATCAGGCAGATTTGCAAATATTTATGGATTGGTGCGATCTTTCTTGGGCTGATGTCAGTCGCCGCAAGGTGACACAGTTTAAGACATTTTTAATCAAGGAACGTGAACTTGCTTTGAGTTCTGTAAATCGGATGCTGCAAACGCTAAAATCATTTTATCGGTGGTTGTTGCTTTCAGAATATGTGAAGGCTGACCCAACCATCGGTATTCAGTTGGAGCGCTTGCCTGAATCTGTAGCCAAGGATTTAGATGACGATGAGGTAGTACGGATTTATGAAGCGATCGCACTCGGTAAATATCCGATTCGCGATCGCGCTTTGTTTACGGTGTTGTTGCATGGGTTACGCGGTGAAGAGTTGTGTAATCTCAATGTGGGAGATTATTGCAATGGTGAGTTGGTGATTCCTGTGGCAAAATGGGATAGTAAGGGGGAAGTGCCTTTGACTAAGTTGGGTTTGCAACATCTAGATGAATATTTGGCTTGGCGTAGGCAAAAAGAAGGTGAAGATAAGAGACCTGTTGGGAAATAAGGACAAGGCATAGACAGAGTTTTACCTATCCTAGTTGTATTAAGCAGCGTCTAAATAGAAGTTCCATAAACCAGCCGCAAT
>JAYTWB010000371.1:0-3878 GCA_043743655.1 Cyanobacteriota bacterium
TAGTTCCTCAGTTGTGAAGTCTTCAAAAGCAGCTTGCTGACTTGTTAATAGATCAACGTTGGCATCAGCGATGTCATTGTTCGCAATAGCTCGATCTCGCAGACGTTGCTGTAAAACTTCTATAGGCGCATGGCAGTAAATGATTTCTACAGGAATATTTTCAGCTTGAGCAGCAGCGATCGCTTGACTTCTCAAACTTACGCGATCGTACTTAGCATCCAGAATTACAGTGAAGCCTTTACTCGCTAGCAAAGAACCTAACTCCGCCAGTCTTGTATAGGTTTTGACCGTCATCTCTGGCATATAGATATCGTCACCGCCGCGCTGCATTAAGTCAATCCCAGCAAGTTGTTTACGAATCGCGTCTGATCGCAGATATATTCCATCTTGTCTAGAAGCGATCGCTTTTGCAGTCGTACTTTTGCCTGAGCCTGACACCCCCGACATAAGGATTAGTTTGCCTTGTTTAGGCTGGGTATATTCCCAAGCAAGTTTGTAATATGCTGCTGCCTCGGCTTGCGCGATCGCCTTCACATCCGCAGGAATATTTGAATCATCCAGCAGAAATGAGGTGACTTTGGCACGAATATATGCCCTCATACTGCAATGAAGAGGCAGTAACACGCATCCTTCATAATCACCAGTGTTTTCCAAATAAGTATTTAGAAAAATATTTGCAAGATCGCTTCTGCCGCGAAATTGTAAATCCATCAATAGAAAAGCAGCATCGTACAGGACATCGCTATTACGAAATGGTTCATTAAACTCAATGCAATCAAAAATCTGGATTTTATCTTGATAAAGACAAATATTTTTTAAATGCATATCACCATGACATTCGCGGACTTTGCCTTTGGCAATGCGATCGCTAAACAGAGCAGCATTCTCGGCAAAAAATTGCTCAGTATATGCGCGAGTTTGGGCGAATTGCGGCTCTGTCTGGGCAATCCCAATGTACTTTTCAGTAGAGACATAGTTATCATTCGCAACTGCCCGAACTGCTTCCATTGTGCCGAAACTATTGATATGAGCATTGGTCTCAGCTCTTTGATGAAAAGCTGCTAACTGCTCACCAATTTGCTTTACATGCTCCACAGTGAGACGACCTGAAGTGAACATTTCAATCAGTAAATCATCTTGGGAAAACTCTGGCATCGCGATCGCATATTCGACAGGGCTTGCTGTAGATATTGCTGTAGCTGTTTGATCAAAGTGATACTTTCCATCTGTTTCGATGATTGGCAAAACAGAAAGATAGAGTTCAGGGGCAAGACGGCGATTTAGTCGAAGTTCTTCTTCACAAAAATATTTCCGCTTTTCTAAGGTAGAAAAATCTAGAAATCCAAAGTTCATCGGCTTCTTAACTTTGTAAGCATAGTCTCCTGTTAATAACACAAAGGAAATATGCGTTTGCAGAAGTTGAATTGGCTCAGTGACCGAATGTTCGTAAAACTCTGGCGAGAGCATCTGCTCAATGATGGGTGGTAGTGACATAGTTAAATTAGGTTTTTATATTGCTTTGAATGATATTGCGCGCGTTCCGCGCGCAATATCATGACTTCTTTTTTATCAGGCTTTTTTGTAACGTGTTAGCCAACAAAAAAATAAAATTGGCATAGAGACTGCGACCAACGACTCTGCCCAAAAGAATGAGAGAAAATCAGTTAAACCACCTAGTGGCGGAACACCCGGCTGGAGATTTCTTACCGCAGGTAGAGCAAACAACATACCCGCAATGAGAGTGAACATCCCAAATTCAATCGGTCGTGGCAACCACAATACAGCGATAGTCATCGTGAATACAACTAAGCCGATTAACCACATCGCAATCATCAAAAAGATCGAAAATGACTTGGTAATCACCGATCGCGAAATAATTACACGCAAACCCATATAAGCATCAGATGACTCAAATTCCGCTTTAGGAATGTAATCAACATCGATGTTGTAACCTGAGATTGCTCCATAAAAACTAATTGCCATCGGAATTTCTTCTTTCTCATCTTTAGGATTACTAAAAAATAGATAGAAGTCAGAACTATGCTTGTCGAAAGGATAATCGCTAACCCGACCATTAACCATCGATAATGAGCCTGTAACCGTGTCAGGAATACGGTTTTTGTCAAGTGTAACTTCGGCTTTGCCGCTTTCGATGCCTGTAAAAAATTTCAATTCTTTGGTAAGGCGTTCATCTTTAGCATATGTCCCTTCAGGTTTAGGAGCAAAGCGAAGATTTATCTCTCCTTTAATCGGATCAACTCCCAATAAGTTGACAACAACATCCATCCGATTTGCAGTTTTATCATCACCAAAAGTCAGATTTGCTGAGCGTTGAGTGCGATCGTTTTGATAGAAATAAAGTGCGCCAGAAAATGCACCGATAAAAAGCGCCAGAAAAACCAGCATTACCACAATACGCTTAACTAAAAGCTTACGACCAGTATCTTCCATGCAATTAATTTATGTGACTGATTAAGTAGCGATGCATAATTAAAAACTAAAACTCTGGTTTGAGTTACCTGCTGTGCGGGCAACTCAAACTTTTGAATTTTGAGATTACTCATGCATCACTACTTAATCAGACTAACTTACTTTGCGCTCAGTCACTAAAGCAAGACTTGTCCACCCACTTTTATGATCATAAGTACGAATCATTTGCTGATGCAAGTCGGGCTTTAGTAGCCATGATAGAGATAATCTAAATGGCTGACGTGGTGCGATCGCTACAGGGCAACTCACAGATGCGCCATCAGGCAGAAATAGAGTCTGGGTCGGCAAAAAAGTATCGTGATTATCCAAATTAGTCACGCGATCGCCATTTTGTCGCCATTCAGTCACAGTGGGTGATATCTCTGGTGTGAGCCAATCCGAAGAGATTGTGATTGCTTCGCCTTCCCATTTACCAATTAGATGATCAAGCTTCAAGAGTGGACGTTCGGGTGTGGTGCTATGCGGTAAATGTTCACGAATAAAAGTGAAGCGATCAAGTTGACTAGCTTGGTTATAGACGATGACCAAGCGCATACGGCGATCGCCATCGATCAATCCTAATTCTGCTCCAAATTCAGTAAACGGCGCAAATTGTAATGCACCTTGCGAGAAAGCCCCATTTTCAAAAAAGGTGGTACTTTTATTGAGGGTGCGATATTCGAGAACTAAATCTTGTGGCTGATCATCATAAAAGCGGCGAACGACTTGACGTACTGTGTGATTATCTTCTTTCAGTTCCAAACTGGTTTCACTGAGGATATCTTCCAAGATTTCTCCGCTTTTCGATAAGCGCGTAAATGATCCTTGCCAGCAGCCAAGATTTTGTAATAAGCATTCCCATTGCGATCGCATGATTTCACCATCTATAATGTAGATCGATAACACTTGATTTAGCTGTTCCACATAGCATTTTACTTGAGGAAGATCACCATAACCCCCAAAAGCCCATCATGTTAAAATCTAAGACGAAAGCCCCCTAAACATAAACAAATCATGAGGACAGTCACCTCAACACAGCAGTATCCTGTCTTTGGTTCTGAGATCAAATGTCCTCATTGTCGGCAAATTATTCCTGCTCTAATTTTGACTGACACCTATCTTTGTTCGCGACATGGTGCTTTTGAAGTTGATCCTAATTGCCAAGATTTAGTTCACTTACAATCTGATCGCCAATGGCGATTATGGGATGATGAATGGTATCGACAACATACTCATCCAGACGGAATTCGTTTTGAGATTCATGAAAGTATTGATCGCCTCTATACGCAGGGCTATCGCGCGACTAAAGTAGACCTGTTGGGAAATAAGGACAAGGCATAGACAGAGTTTTACCTATCCTAGTTGTATTAAGCAGCGTCTAAATAGAAGTTCCATAAACCAGCCGCAAT
>JAYTWB010000372.1:0-8285 GCA_043743655.1 Cyanobacteriota bacterium
GGCTGGTCGTCACGGTAACAAGGGAATCATTTCGCGCATTTTGCCCAAAGAAGATATGCCATTCTTACCAGACGGCACTCCTCTCGATATTGTCTTGAATCCACTTGGTGTGCCTTCACGGATGAATGTCGGGCAGGTGTTTGAATGCTTATTGGGCTGGGCTGCCGAGAACTTGAACGCCCGCTTTAAGATCGTACCATTTGACGAAATGTACGGTGAAGAGGCCTCGCGAGAGTTGGTAAATGGTCAGCTAGAACACGCGCGTAAGCACACTGGCAAAGACTGGATATTTAATGATGAATTTCCGGGTAAATTGACAGTATATGACGGGCGTACGGGTGAGCCATTTGATCAACCTGTCACGGTCGGCAAGGCCTATATGTTGAAGCTAGTCCATCTTGTCGATGACAAGATTCATGCTCGCTCCACAGGCCCTTACTCGCTGGTTACGCAGCAGCCACTTGGTGGTAAAGCTCAGCAGGGTGGTCAGCGCTTTGGAGAAATGGAAGTATGGGCGCTCGAAGCTTTCGGCGCGGCTTATATTCTTCAAGAGTTACTTACTGTCAAGTCTGATGATATGACTGGGCGTAACGAAGCGCTAAATGCGATCGTTAAGGGTCATGCAATTCCTCGTCCTGGTACACCAGAGTCGTTCAAGGTATTGGTACGCGAACTCCAGTCGCTCTGTTTGGATGTATCAGTTCATAAGCTCTCTGAGGATGGTAGTAACCAAGATACAGAAGTTGATCTGATGGTGGATACTGGCTCTCGCCGCACACCTAGTCGTCCAACCTACGAGTCTATTTATCGAGGCGACATTAACTTTGACGAGGACGACGATTAGTTAGTTAACAACAACTGTAATCGCTGTTGGGAGTAATAAGGTGCTTGATTAAGCACCTTATTACTGAATTTTAATTGATCAGTACGCAATCTATTAAGGACGTTGTAACGTATGGCGAAAGTAGAACAACGATTTGACTATGTCAAGATTGGCTTGGCATCACCTGATCGCATTCGGAAGTGGGGCGAGCGTGAGTTACCAAACGGTAGCCGAGTTGGTGAAGTCACAAAGCCTGAAACCATTAATTACCGCACGCTCAAGCCTGAAATGGATGGGCTATTTTGCGAGAGAATTTTTGGTCCTGCCAAGGACTGGGAATGTCATTGCGGCAAATATAAGCGTGTACGTCACCGCGGTATCGTTTGCGAGCGTTGTGGTGTCGAAGTTACTGAATCGCGCGTACGCCGTCATCGAATGGGCTTTATCAAGCTCGCCGCTTCAGTTACCCATGTTTGGTATCTCAAGGGTATTCCCAGTTACATGGCAACCCTCCTCGATATGCCCCTGCGCGATGTCGAGCAAATTGTTTATTTCAATGCTTATGTTGTCCTTAACCCGGGGATTGAAGCTGAGATAGATGGTGAAGTGACCATAGTTAATAGTCGTGAAATTCGTATTCGTGGTATCGATGGAATTGAAAAAGCTTACCATTTACATCCCAAACACACTCCGACTGTGGCAGAAGGGAAAACAGTTGATGCAGGGCAGGTAATCGCTAGTGCCTACAACCTTTCCTATAAACAGTTACTATCAGAGGATCAATGGATTGATCTTGAAGATCAGATTTATGCTGAAGAGCCTGTATTAGATGGCATTGAAGTCGGGATTGGCGCTGAAGCAATCAAGCAATTGTTGCAAAACATCAACTTAGAAAAAGAAGCTGAACGTTTGCGCACAGATATTGAGAACTCCAAAGGTCAAAAACGCGCGAAGTTAATTAAACGGTTGCGTGTGGTCGATAATTTTGTGGCAACTGGCTCTAAGCCAGACTGGATGGTATTGGATGTGATTCCTGTGATCCCCCCAGATTTACGTCCAATGGTGCAGCTTGATGGTGGTCGCTTCGCGACTAGCGACCTTAACGATCTTTATCGCCGTGTGATTAACCGTAACAATCGGCTGGCGCGATTACAGGAAATTCTTGCGCCCGAAATTATTGTGCGCAATGAAAAACGGATGTTGCAAGAAGCAGTTGATGCGCTAATCGACAATGGTCGCCGTGGTCGGACTGTGGTTGGCGCAAATAACCGTCCGCTCAAGTCTCTGTCTGACATTATCGAAGGTAAGCAGGGTCGTTTTCGTCAAAACTTGCTCGGTAAACGGGTTGATTACTCTGGTCGTTCTGTAATCGTAGTTGGACCCAACCTGAAGATACATCAATGTGGTTTGCCTAAGGAAATGGCGATTGAGCTATTTCAACCTTTTGTGATTCATCGCCTGATTAAAACAGGACTGGTGAATAATATCAAAGCTGCCAAAAAACTGATTCAGCGTAACGATCCAGCCATCTGGGATGTTTTAGAGGATGTGATTCGTGATCACCCTGTGATGCTGAACCGTGCTCCAACGCTACACCGTTTGGGGATTCAAGCATTTGAGCCATTGCTAGTTAGTGGTCGTGCCATTCAATTGCATCCGCTTGTATGTCCTGCGTTTAACGCTGACTTTGACGGAGACCAAATGGCGGTTCACGTTCCTTTATCGATTGAAGCACAAGCAGAAGCTCGTTTGTTGATGCTTGCCTCAAACAACATTCTCTCGCCTGCAACAGGTCGTCCGATTGTTACACCTAGTCAAGATATGGTTTTGGGTTGTTACTATCTTACGACCGAGAATCCTTATAAACAGAAGGGATTAGGTCGTTATTTTGCTAACTTCAATGATGTCGTAATGGCGTATGAACAAGCTGAAATTGATATCCATGCCAATGTATGGGTGCGATTTGAGGGAGTGATTGAAGGGCAAGGCGAAGAGAAAGAAGATGAAGAGCCAAAAGTCACGGTTCTAGAGGATGGTTCTAAGGTAAAAGAATTTGGCTTCCGCCGTATTCGTGAAGATGCTGAGGGTGAATTGATCTCTCAATACATCAAAACTACTCCAGGGCGCGTGATTTTTAATCAAGCGATTTATGCATCTCTGGCTAGCTAAAGGAGATTGATGGCAGGTTAAATCTCTGCCATCAATGTTTATAGAATTCTGATTAATTACTCAAAAGATTATTTAATAGCTTAATACCATGGCAGATTTCACGATTAGCAGCATTGATTCCCCTGAAGATAAAAAGCCTCAGCGCTTTATCAATCGCACGATTGATAAGGGACAATTGAAGAAGTTAATTGCGTGGGCTTTTACAAATTATGGAACAACTAGCGCAGCTAATGTTGCTGACCAACTAAAAGCGCTGGGGTTTCGTTATGCAACTCAGGCAGGCGTATCGATTAGTATTGAGGATTTACAAGTTCCTGCTAGTAAAAAAGCTTTGCTAGCCGCTGCTGAACTGGAAATCGAAGAAACTGCAAGTCGTTATGTGAGAGGCGAGATCACGGAAGTAGAACGTTTCCAAAAGGTGATTGATACATGGAACGTTGCTAACGAGAACCTTAAAGATGAAGTGGTGAAGAACTTCCGTAGCAATAATCCTTTAAATTCTGTTTACATGATGGCTTTCTCTGGCGCTCGTGGCAACATTTCACAGGTGCGTCAGTTAGTGGGTATGCGTGGTTTGATGGCTGATCCACAAGGGGAAATTATCGATTTACCAATTAAGACCAATTTTCGCGAAGGGCTAACGGTTACTGAGTATATTATTTCGTCTTATGGTGCGCGTAAAGGTCTGGTAGATACAGCGCTGCGGACGGCTGACTCTGGGTATCTCACCCGTCGCCTTGTCGATGTGTCGCAAGATGTAATCGTGCGTGAGAATGATTGCGGTACGACTCGTGGTATTCGTCTGAAGGCGATGAAAGACGGTGAAAAGACACTGATTAAGTTGTCCGATCGCTTGTTTGGTCGTGTAGCGGCTGAGGATATTATCAATCCCAAAACAGGTGAGGTGATTGTTTTCCATAATCAAGAGATATCTGAAGACTTGTCTCTAGCGGTTGCTAAAGCGGGGGTCGAAGAAGTTTGTGTGCGTTCTGCTTTTACTTGTGAATCTACTCGCGCAGTTTGCCAGATGTGCTATGGCTGGAGTCTTGCTCATTTAGAATTGGTAAACATCGGCGAAGCGGTGGGAATTATTGCGGCGCAGTCCATCGGCGAACCAGGGACACAGCTGACGATGCGAACTTTCCACACGGGCGGTGTATTTACTGGAGAAGTTGCAGAACAGCAACGCGCTCCCCATGATGGCACAATCAAATACAGCAAGAAGCTAAAAGTGCGCCCTATGCGTACCCGTCACGGTGAAGATGCTTTTATCGTAGAGTCAAATGGTGATTTTACTTTGGAAAGTTCTGAGGGCAAAAAAGTTTATGCAATTACACAAGGCTCTACTCTATTGATGCGCGATGGTCAAAAGGTGGCGCAAAATCAATTGATGGCTGAGGTTTCGACAACAGGCAAGACTTCGCGCAAAACAACGGAAAAAGCGACCAAGGCTTTGAATACTGGCTTAGCGGGTGAGGTACTGTTCTCGGATTTGGCAATTGAAGAGAAGAAAGACCGTCAGGGCAACACCAGTTATGTCGCTCGTGGTGAGAAAGGTCGAGTTTGGGTATTAGCGGGTGAAGTTTATAATTTGCCACCAAGTGCAGAACCAACTGTCAAAAATGAGTCCCAAGTACATGAAGGCGATGTGCTTGCGGAAACGCGCTTAATTACTGAGCATGGCGGTGTGGTACGGCTTAGTGAGGAAGACAGTCGCCATAATCGTGAGGTGGAAATTATTACGGCTTCGGTAGTACTTGATCAGGCGATCGTTAAAGAAGAAAGCTATCAAGGGCGTGAGCATTACATTCTCGAGACTCAAGGTGGTCAAAGCTTCTCGCTGAAAGCTTCACCAGGTACTAAGCTGATTAATAATCAAGTAGTTGCGGAACTGATTGATGATACTTACCAAACTAAGAGCGGTGGTATTATCAAGTTTGCGGGTGTGGAAGTTGCAAAACGCAGTAAGGGTAAGCAAGGCTATGAAGTAGTCAAGGGTGGTACATTGCTCTGGATTCCTGAAGAAACCCATGAAGTGAATAAAGATGCTTCCCTGTTGATGGTGGAAGAAAACCAGTTCATTGAGGCGGGGACGGAAGTTGTCAAGGATATTTTCAGCCAAACCGCAGGGGTTGTGGAAGTATTCCAGAAGAATGACATTTTGCGCGAAATCGTAATTAAACCAGGTGATCTACATTTAGTAGATGATCCTCAAACCGCCATGCAGAAGAATGGGACTCTGGCTTATCCGAATACAGAAATTATGCCAGGACTGAGTTCACCTGAACTACGCTATGTGGAATATCTTGATTCGACTGAGGGACCAGCTTTACTGTTGCGCCCTGTGGAGGAGTATCAAGTTCCTGATGTGCCAACGGTTCCTAGTCAAGAGTCGGTTAATCAAGAAGGTCGTTCGATTGGTTTACGCGCTGTGCAAAGAATTCCTTATAAGGATGGCGATCGCGTTAAGGCGATCGACAGTGTTGAGCTACTCAAAACCCAATTATTGTTGGAAGTTGACACTGATGCGCCCCAACTAGCAGCTGACATTGAGTTTATTCCTAACGACATCGATGCGGGTAGTTTGCGGTTGCAGTTAGTAATCCTAGAGTCTTTGGTAATTCGTCAAGATAACACTGGCGATCCTGCTCATAGTAATTCGCGGACGCGGTTGCTGGTGAATGATGGCGATCGCATTGAGCCAGGTGCAGTTGTCGCAAGAACAGAGATTCTCTGTAAGCGAGCTGGGCAGATTCGTGGCATTCGCAAAGGCTCGGAAGTTGTCCGCCGCCTGCTAGTTGTTACGGAAGCTGATTGTATAACTACCCCTTGCCTGAATCCAACTGTGCAAGCTGGCGATTTGTTGAGAGCGGGTGATGCGATCGGCGAAGGAGCAATTACCGAAGAATCTGGACAAGTACTTAAGGTCAGTGATGGTAACGTTATATTCCGAATCGGTCGTCCTTATCTTGTCTCGCCAGGAGCTTTGCTGCAAATTCATGATGCTGACTTAGTGCAGCGTGGTGATAATATCGCGCTGCTCGTATTTGAACGGGCGAAAACAGGAGACATCATCCAAGGTTTACCTCGGATTGAAGAATTACTAGAAGCGCGCAAACCTAAAGAGATGTGTGTCTTAGCTCGTACCACAGGTACAGCCCAAGTCACTTATGATTCTGACGACAATCCTGAAGTGCAGATTCTTGCTGAAGATGGCACTGTTGATGATGATTATTCATTCAATGCAGGTCAGAGCGTTATTATTTCCAACGGTCAGAAGCTTCTCGCTGGTGAAGCTCTTACTGATGGCCCCGCTAACCCCCATGACATTCTCGATATCTATTACCAAACTTATAAGGAGTCTCTTGGTGTCAGGAAGGCAGCTCTAATTGGTTTGCAAAAGGTACAAGAATTCTTGATGAACGAAGTGCAGGCAGTTTATCAATCGCAAGGTGTTGATATTTCTGATAAGCACATTGAGGTAATCGTAAAACAGATGACCTCAAAGGTGCGGATCGAGGATGGTGGCGATACTACGCGTCTCCCAGGTGAGTTGGTAGAACTCCATCAAGTTGAGCAAATCAATGAGGCGATGGAAATTACAGGTGGTGCGCCTGCTGACTATACGCCTGTGCTGATGGGTATTACTAAAGCTAGTTTAAATACGGATAGCTTTATCTCGGCGGCTAGTTTCCAAGAGACGACTCGTGTTCTCACTGAAGCGGCGATCGAAGGTAAGTCTGACTGGTTGCGCGGCTTGAAAGAGAACGTAATTATCGGTCGTTTGATCCCTGCGGGTACTGGTTTTAATGCTTACGATACGCCGATCGTGGAGGTTGATAATGGCTATGAGCCAGATCTCGGCTATAACGAGGAAGCGGACGATGTAATCATTGATGACAATACAGCTCGCAATTATCAAATTATTGAGCCTCGGATCGAACCACTTCGTACTATCGATACCCCTCGCAGTCGTCGTGGTTTTGACGATGAGCTTGTGGATGATGATGTGGAATTTGAGGATGAGGAAGACGATGATGAATTTGAAGACGAGGATTAACTAATAAAAGAGGGTTCGCTATGCGAACCCTCTTTTATAATTAAGTCAGAAAGAATCACTGTATTTAGAGCATTTCACATCAAGTATGAAGTATCAAGCGCGTATATTTGTTACCCTACGTCCATCAGTTTTAGATCCCGCAGGTACTGCTGTGCAGTCTGCACTTAACCAAATGGATTATCATGTTGATTCAGTTCGGATCGGTAAGTATGTGGAAATAATTCTAGATGCAGCCGATGCAGCCGATGCAACCCAAAAGCTAGATGAAGCTTGCGACAAGCTTTTGGCAAATCCTGTAATCGAAAATTATCGCTTTGAATTAAATCTGATTGCTCAGGAGCCAAAGTCATGAAATTTGGGATTTTAGTTTTCCCTGGCTCAAACTGTGATCGCGATGTGGCTGCGGTCACGAGCGGTATTTTTAAAAAACCGACAAGACTAATCTGGCATACAGATACTGACATCAGTGATTGTGATGTAATCTTTGTCCCAGGCGGATTTAGCTATGGTGATTATTTGCGGTGTGGTGCGATCGCCCGATTTGCACCAGTCATGCGATCGCTACAAGCACATATCGCTAAGGGTAAATACGCGATTGGTATTTGTAACGGATTTCAGATTTTGACTGAATCTGGGTTATTGCCAGGGGCTCTAGTACGAAATCGTGATTTGCATTTTGTCTGCGATCGCGTAAAGCTGCGAGTTGAGCGCAATGACTTAGTATTTACACAGAGATATCAAAAACAGCAAATTATTACCTTCCCGATCGCTCATGGTGAAGGCTGTTATTTTGCAGATGCTGACACACTCAAGGAACTTGAAGATCATAATCAAATTGTGTTTCGTTATTGTGATGCGATCGGCAATATTACAAACGAAGCAAATCCCAATGGCTCTCTGAGCAATGTTGCCGGGATTTGTAATAAACAGGGCAATGTGATCGGCATGATGCCCCACCCCGAACGTGCCGCAGAAGGAATTTTGGGTGGTACTGATGGCAAAGCTTTATTTGCAGGTTTACTTGAGGGGCTGCTAGCCAATGCCTAGCCTTTATTTAATTCGTCATGGGATTGCAGAGGAACGTGGAACTTACGAAGATGATACACAGCGTCCTCTCACCGATGAGGGACGTAAAAAAACTAAGCAAGTTGCAAGTCGGCTTTATGAATTGGGTTTGCGCTTTGATTTATTGCAGACCAGTCCATTAGTTCGCGCACAGCAAACGGCTGATGT
>JAYTWB010000373.1:0-2475 GCA_043743655.1 Cyanobacteriota bacterium
GTTACGTTAGCCTAAATTTATTTACCACTTATTTTTACTTTGTAACCCAGACCAAGCAAAAACTGCAAAATTTTCTGACTACAATCACCTTGTATTTCGATCGCTTGATCTTTTGCTGTACCACCTGACCCGCAATGATTTTTTAATTGCTTGGTCAGCTGTGCCAAATTATCTACGGTCGTCCGAAATCCTGTCACCTCAGTTACTGTCTTTCCGCCTTTCCCTCGGCGTGTCGCTTGGATACGAACATTTTGCTGTTGCGGCGGTAGATCAACTATATCTTGACCTTCATGTTCTTCTTCGGGTACGCCGAACTCGCGGTAAACTACGCGATTTTTGGTCATTACTCCACCCAAGCTGCTCGCCATGCTAGTTCTGCTTCAGCGATCGTCTTTTGTTGATATTTTTTTTCTAATTCAGTTTGCAAATGTAACATCCGTGCAGACAAAACTCGCAATTCGCCCCGATAAGACATCAACTGTCGATCGGTAAATTCAATTTCGGCGAGACGAATACTCATTTGCGGTGCTTGTTCTCCACTTGAGATTCCGCGATCGCTTAACAACTGATTAAGCGTCTGCATACTTTCATTTAAATTGTCGCTAAGTAGAAGATCGAGATTTTCTTGATTGGTGCGACTATCGCGATCGCACTCTTCTAAATTTTTTTGCATATTGTCGCTGAGCGACTTAACGGTCAGCCGTAAATCCTCTTGTAAGTTTTGACGCGCCGACAAAGAGAGCGCCAGAAATGCTTCAGGACATTTTTGAGTGCAGAACTTGAAAACCGCTAGCAAAATTTGTTGCTGTACAGCTATGGCGATGGCTCGTGCGTAATCAAGATGCAGCAAATCAATCCGACTGACGACATTAGCGATCGCCTGTTGAACATCTTGAATATCTTGATCAATACGCACTAGCATCATCATATTTAACCCTATCTATTCGCCAACGACAAAACGAACAAAGCGGCGCACTTTGACATTTTCGTTGAGTTTAGTGGCAGTTAACTTAACTAACTCATCAACGGTAATGCTCTGATCCTTGATAAAAGGCTGATCAAGCAAGCAGATTTCTTTCAAACGCTTTTCGATGCGACCAAGCACAATCTTTTCGCGAATCGCTTCTGGCTTACTTGCCAAATCATCTTTACCCGCTTCGATTTGCTTCTCGCTTTCAACAAAAGCAGCAGGAATGTCAGCAACACTGACATATTCAACATTAGGGCAAGCAGCAATTTGCTTAGCAACGCTGTCAGCTAGCTTTTTGAGTTCTTCACGGCGAGCCACAAAATCGGTTTCGCAGTTGACCTCGACTAGCACACCGATGCGGCTGCCAAAGTGGATATAACTATGAACAACACCTTCTGTGGCAGCGCGGCTAGCTTTTTTGACAGCAGAGGCTAATCCCTTTTGTCTTAGATATTCGGTTGCTTTTGTAAAATCGCCATCAGAGTCAACGAGAGCCGCTTTACAGTCTTTGATACCTGCGCCAGTTCTCGAACGTAGCTCTTGAATTTGTTGAGTAGTAATTTCTGCCATATTAATAAAATTGTTTGGGATGTCTAAGGCAACATTTCAAGGAGCGAGATGTTCTGCTCGTTGCCGAAAATATCTCTAAAATGTTTGCAGTAAACTAACTTATCACAATTTCAGGCACACAAGGATGTCGCAAGGTTTCAAAATTTGAGATATAAAATCCAAAAAATTGATAGGGCAAGAATTACCTGTCGATTTTTCAGATTTTAATTTGAGTCTTAATTTGTTACAGGGCTTTGAAATTCTACTAACGACTCAGGTATTGACAGACTAGAGCTATTGTGACCGTCAATAGAACAAGTTAGCTCCAAATTTAGCTCTTCTGCTCGCAATACAAGCTCTTCTTCTCGGCGTTTTAGCTCTTGAATTTGGTATTGCATAGACTGTTTCCATATCTCAATGTCATCTTCTAGGGTTTTATACCGCTTCACAAAATTAGTCATGCCACTGAATATCCTGACAATTGGCTCCTTTGCTTCTTCAATCCGTTGCAGTTTTTGGTTGGTAATTGTCAAATGAGCGATGACTAAAGTCCCCACTTTAAACTTGTTGGCTAGATCGGAAACAATTTCACCATTAGCCGCCACCCATCGGTATATATCAACTTCTTTGGCATGAAGCTCTAGAAGATTAGAGCCTAGCATCTGTTTCTTGATCACTGTCGCTAAATATCTCATATTCCCATTACCCTTTGATATTCCCTAATTACCCCTTGTCAACATGAATTCTATTTGAGGAAAAAGTGAAATTGAGAATGACTAAACTTCTACATTCTTAATCTCTATACTCTTAATCTGTTTACAAAGTCTTTAGAGACTTCAGAATATCCTTAAATCAAAATTATGTTACTTATTATTTTGAGGCTGTATCGATACTTATTGACAATATCTTCATGATTATTTACTACTCAGCTAAGCCCAAAAAGATAGAGCGCTTTG
>JAYTWB010000374.1:0-4763 GCA_043743655.1 Cyanobacteriota bacterium
GCTATCTTTGGTTTTATTCTTCCTCTTGTATTTTTTTGTGTAGGCATTTGGCAATTGCAATCCCTACGACGCATCGACATTGCTTGGAAAAGAATAGAGCCTCAAATTGTTGAAATGGCAAATAAATTAAATTCTTGACAGATATTTCTTGACTCGCAGCAGCTAGTATGAGAAACACTTGTTTCATCTGAGATACGGAGCAGGCTAACAAGCGCAGTGGAGCGGATTCGCAAAGTTTGTAGTCGCGATACGTGGTTTAAGAGCCTCTCACTGCGAACGTTAGCTTAAAATTGTCATTATTTGATTGGGTTCAATTGCTATACTGTTTAGGCTACTCTGATTTCTTGATTTAGGCAGATTTATAGTGAATATGCGATCACTTTACAAACTTTTCCCTGTTGTGCTTTTGAGTGTCGTCCAGGTTCCAAGTGTGATTGCGGCAGGACTACCTAGCTCTGTTGATAAGACAATAATCTCTAACCTCGCGCTCGAAAATACTAGGCAGAATCAATTTGCCCAGGCTTTTGCTGAGCCACTACTAGAAGGCAACAGATTACTTGATTTAGGGAAGTATGGAGAAGCTATTAAAGCTTATACTTTTGTTATTGATGATTTCAGACAAAATTCTAAGATCCGTATTCAGGCGCAGCTTAAGCGATCTCGGGCTTATGTTCTAGCGACAGTTTTTGGCAGTCCAGGGTACGACGATTACGATAAAGCAGTAGGAGCAGCGATCGCCGATTGTAGTCGTGTAATCAACGTTGACCCAGAGAATTTTGTCGGATACGTTTGTCGAGGGTTCGCATACAGTTACATCTTCAGCAATAAAGAAGCTTTTGCAGATTTTAGTCGGGCGATCAAATTAGCTCCTACCAATTCAAACGTTTACTTCTCGCGAGGAGAAGCCTATTCTCGCAGTGATCAGGTAGGTAGTGCAATCGCAGATTTTAGTCAAGCAATCAAACTAGATACTCAATTTGCAGATGCCTACTATTTTCGAGGATCGATGTATACACGCAAGAAGTTTGCTGATGCTCAAAGAGCTAAAGCCGACTTTAGTCAAGCTATTCAGATTGATTCCTCTAAAGTTGATTACTATAGAGCCCGAGGTGAGTTGCGTTACTCTACTGGAGAGTATCAAGGTGCGATCTCGGACTATACTCAAGTGATTCAGCGATTACCCAGTGCAAGTGCGTATGTTGATCGGGGTTTTGCACTTGCGGCTTTAGATAGAGATAACGAGGCAATGGCAGACTATAATCAAGCCATGCGCCTTGTTCCAGGGCATATAATGGCTTACTATGGTCGTGGTTTAGTGTTCGCAAAGCGTGGAGATAAAGAGGCAGCTCTATCTGATTTACAGCAGGCGCAGCGCAACTATCAAAAAGTGATGGTAAAGGGAAATTTGGATCAACCTGAGTACCAGAAGATTATTAAAGCAATTGAGCACTTGCAGGGTAATCGTTCGCAGTAACAGAGTATTAGCCATCGCCATGAAGATTTATCTGGCACTCAGTAATTTCTCTAACATTTATAGCCTATCGGTCAATCGGTGATTCTAGCTAACAAACCAAATGGAGCGGACTTGCAAGATGGCTTATAATAACAAAGAGTGTTTACAGCCGCTCATTTGGAACGTTAGCTATTCTGATTTGATAGGAGCGATGTAAAAACTACTGATCAAGGCGATCGCTAACCACCAAAGTAACTGCACTTGAGGTCGATACCAAACTGTATCGACTAAACCATGAACCATCATTCCCACAAGTGTCGCGATCGCGGCAATGATCCATAAGCCTGTAGATTCGCGATCGCTTCGCAACCGATTGAGTGCGATCCAGCCCTGATGAAAAATGGTCACGATCATCCAGCCATAGCAAATTACACCGATGATCCCTGTCTCGACTGTTAACTCTAATGGCACTGAATAAGCCCCCAGAGCGCTATATCCTGATCGCTGATATTGCGGATAAATTTGGTTAAAAGCTTTGTTTCCAGGACCAATTCCTAAAATTGGTCTTGCCTTAACCATATTCAGCACCGATGCCCAAACATTGACCCGAAAAGCATTACTGCTATCTTCAGTTCCAAAAATACTGCCAACTCGCTTACGCAGTGTCGGCACCAGAATTGTCCCTAAAGCGATCGCCCCAGCCATACCACCAAAAACAGTCGGCAAAGTCCAAGTCGGTAAGCGCTTGCCCCACCAATAAACTAATAACAGCACAATCACAAAACTTTCGGCAGCCAAGCCCATCAACCCACCACGACTCTGAGTTTGCGTAATGCAAAATGCACCTAAAATCGCCACGATCGCACTCAATAACTTCATACTCCAACTGCGCCAATAAATAGCCGCGATCGCCCCCATCGGTAAGGCGGGCATCAAATAGCCAGCTAGTAGATTTGGATTACCCAAAAAACTATATACACGCGTAATTCCTGCTGTCTCGGAGGTGACATCAGTCCATGTCGCCAGTTCAGGCGCGCCGAGATACCATTGCTGCACAGCATAGGCGATCACCACTAAGGCTGTGACCAGATATGTGCCAACCAAGAGCGATCGCCAACCCAATCGCATTAACCGACTCAGCGAAACAAAGGCAAGCATATAAATAGTTAGCTTGACCATGCCATCTAGCGCAGCGACACGCACGGGTGAGATCAGGGTGGCGACCAGAGCGATCGCCCAATAAATAAGCAGCGGTGTATGGATCGGAGTCCAGATTGGAGTTGCCTGCTCCTGACCGTCACGGCGATCGCTGAGCCACAGCATCAACCAAGCGATCGCCACAGCCGCTCCCATCACCCCAGTCTGTGCGTTTTCTAAAAAAGGGAGCGTAGCTAGCAACACAACTAACAAGCCGCCCAAAAACTTCGTACTCAGCAAGCGACTACCCACACGCCAATCCTGCAACGGGCGAAGCAACTCAAAAAATGTCGTTTGGCTGCGATGCCACCATGACTGCAAAAATTCAGGAATTGGTAATTTAAGCTTGAGATTCATACGAGAAGATTGAGAAAGAGATGGAGATGGACAGACTTGTTTCTAGTATCTTATAGTATTTGCAAACCTAGAAGGTTAGAAGAACGCGCTTCGCGTGTTCTCCTAACCTTCTCTAATATTTTTTTCTCTAATATTTTTTAATATTTTTTTAAATACAGATGACAGACAAACTAGATACAGCCGAGGCTTATAACGATCGCGGCATGGAACGTGCTGAGAATGATGATTTTGAAGGCGCGATCGCGGACTATAGCCACGCGATCGCTCTCGATCCAAGCTATGCCGAGGCTTATTACAATCGCGCCTATGACCGTTCAGAAATTAGTGATTATGTGGGTGCGATCGCCGACTATACCAAAGTAATTGAACTCGCCCCCGATGCTGCCCCCGCCTACTTCAATCGTGGCTTAGCCAAAGCCAAGCTCGGCGATACTGAAGGAGCAAATACTGACTGCGAATATGCCAAAAGTCTAGGTTTATAGAAGACTACTATAACTAACTTTTTACAGACCTAAGTAAGCTCTCCATACGAAAGATATTATTGACTTATCGTTGATATAATAGAGGAGTTGTATATTTCTTGGAGTGAGGTGTAGCCATGTACAATGCTTTGGATATAGCTAAATACTTTATAAAGCTTGCCTCTCCTGAAGAAGAGGACTTTATTACCAATTTAAAACTTCAGAAGCTGCTTTACTATGCACAGGGATTTCATTTAGCTCTGCATAAAAATCCTTTGTTTAGTGAACAAGTTAGAGCTTGGCAGTATGGTCCCGTAGTCACAGAAGTTTACTATAACTATAAACAACACAGCGCAAATGCTATCCCACAGCCTGATGATTTTGATATAGAGAAATACGATCAAGAAACACGAGAACTGTTGGATGAAGTTTATGAAGTTTATGGACAATACACTGCTCCAACGCTAATGCGCTTTACTCACGAAGAGCTACCTTGGAAAACTACTTCTATTAATGAGGAAATATCCCATCCATTGATGAAAGATTATTTTGAGACTCAATTGGTTAAATAGCCATGTCAAAAATAAAGGGTAAAGAACCTAGTAAGGGACAACGGATTGTGCAACCTCATCGTGTACAAAGCGTCCCGAATCCTGATTTAGAGCCTCCTGTCTTTTGCCTTCGTCATCTTGATAGAACACATGGTTTAGATAGTTGCGACAAAGATGAAAAAGCTGCCTTAGCTTCTACATTGCATAAACTGAGTCAATTAACTTGGAGTCAACTTCGTCTAGCACCTCGACATGGAGTTGGGTATGAAATAATTGACCGTAGGAGCTTTCGTGTTGTTATTCCCCAACACATCACTGAAGATGTAAATCTTATTGCATTCCGCTTTATTGGAAAAGCTCCAATGATTGGCTATAAGGATGAAGCCATTTTTCGCATCGTATGGCTAGATAGAGCCTTTGAAGTTTATAATCACTGAAATATTGATTGTCGATTAATTGCCAAAGCACCACCAAATTCTTATGACCCGTGACCTGCGATCATTTCTAAAACTCCTCGAAGAACGTAAACAACTCCATCGTGTTAAAGCCCTTGTCGATCCTGAATTAGAAATTGCTGAAATCAGCAACCGACTTTTGCAGTCAGCAGGACCTGCACTTCTATTTGAAAATGTCAAGGGTTACAAAACTCCTGTGGCTGTGAATTTGCTGGGTACAGTGGAGCGCGTCTGCTGGGCGATGGGAATGAAAGAGCAATCTGAATTGGAAATTCTCGGAGTCAAGTTA
>JAYTWB010000375.1:0-14843 GCA_043743655.1 Cyanobacteriota bacterium
TCTCAAGTCTCGCTAGCCATAGCGCACAGGCTCAAACAGGAACTCAATCAGAGATCAAAGCAACTAACACTTCTGTTTCTCTACCTAACTCTTTATCTAAATCCACGAAAATTGGTGAAACGCGATCGCAGTCATTGATTAGAACCCAAGATGATTCGATAGCCCGTATTTACACCCACAAGCTGAATGGCAAAGATGCCGCCACAGTATACGTTCGTGGTATTCCTGTCGTCACTTACATAGAGTCCGAAGAGTCAGTAAAACCTGCTGCGGATATATCTAAAAACAAAGACAATAAAAATAACATCAAAGAAAACTCTGAACCCGTCAAGATATCGTCAAATGGTCTAGACGCTAATAGCTCAGAGCAGCTCCTCACTTCTACAAATCCTGTCGAACGCGCTACGGCGGCGGCGGCGATGATCAATCAACTCAATCGTGATGGACTTGATGCTAAGACGATCATCCCTGCTTGGAAAAATGGTAGCTATGTAATTAATCTGGGCGATCGCGCAACTTTAAAATTTGATCAGCAAGCCTTATTTCCAGAGTCTCAACAAAGCAAAAATCTGGATGTTTTAGAATCCGCCAACCTGTTACGCCGTTTGCTCGGTGGTGCTAATCCTGTATCTGAAGTTGTAAATGCTCCAAAGTCCCAAATTGCTACTAATTCTTCATTTAGTCCTACTTTAAATAGTCGCGTAGTCGGCGTGATGTCGGGAATGGCTTCTTGGTATGGACCTGGATTTGACGGAAACTACAGCGCGAGTGGTGAAATATTTAACGCTAGAGACTTAACTGCTGCCCACCCTAGCTTGCCATTTGGGACTTTGGTACGAGTTGTCAATATGGATAATAACCAATCAGTCGTGGTACGCATCAACGATCGCGGTCCCTATGCTGAAGGAAGAGTGATCGATATTTCAACGGCGGCTGCGAATGTAATTGGTCTTGTTTCGTCTGGAGTTGCACCTGTAAGGCTAGAGGTTTTGTCTCGCTAATATTTATCTGGCTTAGGCTAAGGTGTTTCCTTGATGCAGCTATTCACAACGATCTCTTCTTTGCGTAGTTATCTGTGTAAGGACTTGCGTAATCGAAAATCAATTGCGCTTGTACCAACAATGGGTGCTTTGCATGTTGGACATCTGAGCTTAATTGATCGCGCGCGCGCTGAAAATGATTGCGTGATCGTGAGTATATTTGTCAACCCTTTACAATTTGGGGCGAGTGAAGATTTTGATAAATATCCACGCACACTTGATGGCGATCGCCAGATTTGTGAGCATGCTGGAGTCGAGGCAATCTTTGTGCCAAGCGCATCTGAGATGGGCATAGCCAAAACAACTTACAACATGACTCAAGTAATGCCACCGCCCGAAATGGTGAACATATTGTGCGGGCGCTCGCGCATTGATCATTTTCAAGGTGTAGCAACAATCGTCACAAAGCTTTTAAATATTGTCCAACCTGATCGAGCTTACTTTGGTTGTAAAGATGGACAACAACTTGCCGTGATTCGACAGGTTGTGAATGATTTAAACCTACCTATCGAGATTATTGGTTGCCCGACCATCCGCGAGTCTAGCGGACTAGCTTACAGTTCACGCAACCAGTATTTGTCAGAAAGCGATCGCATTTTAGCCGCGCATATTTATCAGAGCTTGCTGTGCGGCAGACAAAAAATTTTAGAGGGTGATGAGATTTGTGCAACTTCAGAAGTTGTCGCCGCCGCGCGCAATTATCTAGACAAGTTCCCCGCGATTAACCTAGAGTATATTGAGTTAGTCAATGCTAAGACCTTGACTTTGGAACCTTGCGCTCAAATTGATCCTGAAGCATCCTTAATGCTAGCGATCGCCGCTCGAATTGGAAATACCCGCTTGATCGATAATATCTTGATAAGTCATTCGCCTAGCCATTTAACTACTAACCAAAAAAATATTAACCAAGCAAATATTAGCCGAAAGCCAATTATCGCCATCGATGGTCCCGCAGGTGCGGGCAAATCCACGGTTACGAAGCAAGTCGCCAATATATTAGGCTTGTTGTTTCTAGACACAGGCGCAATGTATCGCAGTATCACTCTTGCCGTGTTGCGAGAAGGGATTGATTTTGGTGACTCAGCCAAAATCCAAGAGATCACCGCCAGATCTAGAATCCAGCTTTTTGCGAGTGCGATCGCAGGACAACCAATGCAAGTCCTGCTCAATGGCGAAGATATCACCACCGCAATCCGCACGCCCGCAGTAACCACAAATGTATCAGCGATCGCTGCCCAAGCTGCTGTCCGCGAAATTTTGGTCAATCAACAACAATTGATCGGGCGCTCAGGCGGCGTAGTCATGGAAGGACGCGATATTGGAACCCATGTATTTCCTGATGCTGAGGTCAAAATATTTTTGACTGCTTCAGCCCAAGAACGTGCTAAACGTCGTCAAGCCGATATGATTGCTCAAGGTCAAATCGCGCCCGATCTCGTTACCCTAGAACAAGAAATCGTAGAGCGCGATCGCCAAGACTCCACGCGAGATCATGCGCCGCTAACTCAGGCTGAGGATGCAACTTTAGTCAACACAGATGGTCTAACCATAGAAGAAGTAGTTGCGGTCATTGTCAAAATGTATGAAACCATATGTGAAACTAAGTTTGATGACAAGGTTAATTACAAGGTTGATTACAAGGTTGATTAAGAATACAAAATTTATGAAGTTTTCACTTGCCAAACTAATTTCCAAGCTATTTCCGCAACTACTGCTACTTGTCATCCCGATCTGGGCGATCGCTGCGAGTTCGTTGCCATCGACCCAAGCGCAACCCGTCAACACTGCCCTCACGATCCGCGCTGATATGCAAGAAGCTAACTCGATTACAGGCGTAGTCACCGCTACAGGCAACGTCAAAATGAGTTATCCTGCCCGACAGATTGATGCGATAGCCGAACAAGCACAGTATTTTTCTAAAGAGCAGCGCGTGGTCTTGACAGGCAATGTGATCGTCACTCAAGAAGGCGCAAATAGCATCAAAGCCCAAACCATTACTTATTTGGTCAGTGAAGGCAGATTTGTCGCCGCTCCGACCAATAACCAGCAGGTCGAAACAATTTATATCGTGCCAGACCGTGAACTAGGAAATACCCCTGCGTCTGCCACCACACCTGTCACCCAGATCAAACCTGAATTTAAAAAACAGCGAGTTAGTCCACCCACATCGGAACTCTCTCCTGAAAAGCCACCATCAAATCCTTAAATCGATCAATGCAAATCACTCTCGACAATGTTAGTAAAAGCTACAGTGGCAGGCAAGTCGTTCAGCAAGTGAGCCTCACCGTAAAACAGGGAGAAATTGTCGGTCTGCTGGGTCCAAATGGTGCGGGTAAGACAACCTCGTTTTACATGGCGACAGGACTAGTCCAACCTGACAGCGGCAGTGTCTGGCTTGATGATCAAAACATTACGCGCTTACCGATTCACAAACGCGCACGCATGGGCATGGCATATCTCGCGCAAGAGCCTACGATCTTTCGGCAACTATCAGTACGTGATAATCTCTTATTGGTAATGCAGCAAACCAATGTACCGCCGCAAAAGCAAATTCATCGCTTACGGACTTTGTTAGAAGAATTTCGATTAACTAAAATTGCCGATACGATGGGTATCCAAGTCTCAGGCGGAGAACGCCGCCGTACAGAAATTGCCAGAGCTTTAGCTGTGGGGGAGGAGGGACCAAAATTTATATTGCTAGATGAACCGTTTGCAGGTATTGATCCGATCGCGGTCGGTGAAATTCAGACAATTATCAGCAACTTACGCGATCGTAATATGGGCATTTTGATCACCGACCATAATGTTCGTGAAACACTAGCGATTACAGATCGGGCTTATATCATGCGCGAAGGTGAAGTATTCGCCGATGGTTCTAGTCGAGAACTAGCAAATGATCCTGATGTCCGCAAGTATTATCTTGGTGAAAAATTTCATTTCTAAATCTCATCTTTAAATGCCAGCACCTTCCGAAAATCCTTCATATTCTTCAGCATGTTCAAAATGATCACTAGCAGGCGTGAGATGACGTGGACGCACATTTTTGAGTAATGCTGCATCAATCATGTAGCCATTGACTGGGTGCAAAGTATGCGCTTCAGCATTTCTTTCTAACTGCTCCACACGACCAATTAGCGATCGGATCACATCTCCCTCAGGATCAGGAACTTGACAATGATCAAGAGCTGAGACCTTCACGCCATGACGATGGACAATCCTCCCTGGGATACCAACTACCGTGCAATCAGGAGGTACACATTTGAGAACGACTGAGCCAGCCCCGATCCGTGAGTTGCTACCAATTTCGATATTGCCTAATACTTTTGCGCCCGCGCCGATGACAACGTTATCGCCCAGCGTGGGGTGACGTTTGCCTAACTCTTTGCCAGTGCCGCCAAGGGTCACACCCTGATAAATCAACACATATTCACCGATGATCGCCGTCTCGCCGATCACGACACCCATGCCATGATCGATGAAAGCGCCCTTACCGATCCGCGCGCCAGGATGGATTTCGATACCTGTAAAAAATCTCGCCATTTGTGAAATCATGCGCGGAATCACAGGTAATTTGAGCATATTTAGCCAATGGGCAAAGCGATATAAGCCGAGCGCGTGCAGACCAGGGTAGCACAACAACACTTCGAGCCAGTTACGCGCAGCAGGATCGCGCTCAAAAATGATTGAGAAGTCTGCTCGCAGCGTTTTGATAATATTTTTCAACGGTTTTAAAACCCTTTTTTAGATGTAACTGCTATTTGTATGATCCTAGCCGATATTTTGTGTCAAAAGTAACTACCCTTTGGCATGACTATTTTTTCTCGGTGGACTGTGCCGCAGCATCTGGGTTTCTAGTCAATTAAGCAAAAACTGTTTTGTATCTTGCCAGAGGCTATCTAAGTCTTTGCCAAGTGCATGATCATCATCTAATAATTTTAAAGTAACCTGCGATCGCCTGTTTGCAAATTCTTGACTAAGTGCAGCTGGTACAACTTCATCGTGGATGCCGTGAAAGATCAAAATTGGTAGCGATCGCGTAAGTTTCTCTTCTGAATTATCTCCCGCATAATTTTGGGCATCGACAAAAAACTGAAATTGTAAATTCTGATTACGTTTCAGTCCGTAATGATAAAACTCGCGGCTGCCATCTTGTTGCCATTTAGCGACATTCTCTTTACCTAGAGCGTTAGCAAGCCGCTGACTAAATCCAAAAGCTGGGGCAAATAATACTAATTTTTGTACCGATGGATTTTTGACAGCAAGTTGTACTGCTAAAAATCCACCGAGGCTAGAACCCATCACCACAAAAGGCTCATTAGGCGTTTGATTGTCATCTAAGTAAGTGCGATTTAAGTAAGTGCGATCAAGGTAAGTAAGTTGATCTGAGAGGGTGACAGTTGAAAAATCAGTAAGATTGAGATCGGGACTGTGCAGAGTTAGTCCAAGTTGTGCAAACTTTTGACGCATATATCTAGCTTTTGTGGACTGAGGACTAGATGCAAAGCCATGTAAATAAAGGTAATTCATATGTTTTTCTGTAAAAGAGAGAGCGCGCAAAGCGCTCTCTTTTCTGGGTTTTAGAATGGGAATCTAGGTAAATTAGGAATTGGAATATTTGGTGTGGGAATGCCAGGAATCGAGATCGGGAAATTCACTCCTGGAAATAAACCATCAAACACAGCCCGTACTTTGTCTATACCAGGGATTTGATTAGTAAAACCTTGAAATAAGTTTCCTTTGAGTAATGCCACAAATTCATTTTCAGTAAGTTGCTGGATTATTCCCAAGCCGCCTTTGTTATCAAACTCAACCTTTTCGCCAGCCTTTAAAACAACTTCATTATTCTGTTTCATCGGCTGTGGATTCGGTTCAATTTTAAGAACTGGTTTGTTATTTGTTGGCTCGGCATTTAAAGGCTCTAAGGGTCTTGATTGTTGGGGATTAGCTTGAGGGAAGTCTTGAGAAAACTGCTTGACTTTGAGGTTGTCATCTTCATCAATTAGAGGGATGGCATTGCGTTTAACCACGACTTCGCCCTCTAATACTTTGACCTGTTGATTGCCAAACTCATCAATTTCTAATAAATAAGTTGTGCCGCGCACTCCAGTTGTAATTGACGATGAGCAAGCATTAATCGCGCCATTGACTAGCACCGTTCCCCGCTTAAGAAAAGCGCATTGACCAATCTTCAGAACAGAATTTGCTGATAGTCGAGCCACTGCCCCTGTATTAAACAAAAGCGCAGTTCTAGAATTACCAGTGCGGACTTGTTGTGATTGTCTCGCCACGTCTTGGAGATTTGCTTGCTGATTTTGGATAAAAACTTGATTGCCATCAAGGATTTCCTGCACGATCGCTTGAGTCGATTGTGCCGATGCTGGAGCAAGCTGAGGAGCCGCTAGAGCAAAAATACATAAGCCTGCGAAGAAAAGGGCAAGTCGTTTTTGCTGTTGTTGCTGCCTGAAAAATCTCTGAAAAGATATCTGGAAAAAATTTTGTAAAAAATTCCATAAAAACATATGCAGTTGTTCTCCCTGATTGAGATTAGTTATTGGTCTTGAGACAAGGTTTAATGAATTGAAGGCTGCGTCTCAATCTATTAATCTTATTAATCGCAAAGACAGTTACACAATGCAAAAGGTTTCAGAAACATCTCAGACAGTCGCCAATGATCCACTGATTGCTACAAGTCATGTGAGTTACCAAACTAAATTTCGCACACTTTTGACTGATATTTCGGTGGCGATCAACAAGGGTAGCAAAACCGCATTAATTGGCGCAACAGGATCGGGAAAAACCACACTGCTACGCTTGCTCAATCGTTTAATTGATCCTACCGCAGGAAAAATTTCTTTAGATAGTCAAAATATTCAAGAAATTTCTGTGCAAACTTTGCGGCGGCGGGTACTGCTTGTACCGCAAGAGCCAAGCTTATTGGGGATGACTGTAGCTGAGGCGATCGCTTATCCGTTAAGGTTACAAAATTTTTCTCAAACCGAAATTGACACGCGATCGCAAAAATGGCTAGAAAAATTGCAGATCGATCCCAAATTGCTAAACCGCACTGAATTAGAGCTATCTCTCGGTCAAAGACAATGGATCGCGATCGCTAGAGCCTTGACCATAGAGCCAGAAATATTGTTACTAGATGAACCAACCTCAGCTCTGGATCGCGGTCTATCGCATTTGCTCTTAGATACTCTGACCGAACTAACCCAATTACCTCAGCCTGTCACTGTGGTGATGATCAACCATCAACTAGATTTAGTCCAAGCATGGTGCGATCGCTTAATTTGTTTACATGAAGGTCAGCTAGTTCAAGATACGATCGCGAGTCTAGTTAATTGGCAAAATATTGATGACTTATTAAGGCGCGATTCTAAAAAGTTAGACCAGAGCGATGAATTCTAGACCAGATTAAAAAAGTTGGCGCAACGCGCCAACTTTTTTAATCTGATTTAACCAATTTGGTAAGTGCGATCTCGACCTAACTCTTTAGCCCGATAAAGAGCATAGTCAGCAGCCGTAAGTAGCACTGAAGGATTGGAATCAACTTTTGGGACTAGAGATGTTACACCCATACTAAAAGTCACCCAATTACTAACCGATGAATCTTCATGAATAATTGCCAACTCTAATAAGTTCTGCCGAATGATTTCCGTAACTCCCATAGCCCCCTCGACATCAGTATTTGGCAATACTAGTACAAACTCCTCACCACCATAACGAGCCGCTAAGTCCGCAGGACGGCGCACTGCTTGCTTGATCACCCCTGAAACCTTCCGCAAACAGTCATCACCTGCAACATGACCATAGGTATCGTTATAGTTTTTAAAGAAATCAATATCACACATAATCAAAGATAAGGGTCTTTGCTCTCTAGCCAATCTTTGCCATTCTTGTTCTAGATATTCATCAAAACAGCGCCGATTAGCAAGTTCCGTTAAACCATCTAAGTTGACCAACCGCCCCAACTGTTCATTAGCTTCTTGGAGTAGCCTCTCGGCAATAATGCGACTGTTAATTTCTTGTTTTAGCTGTTCATTTTGTTCTTGTAACTGTCTTTGCAATCTTCGCAATGCCAGCTGACTTTCGACTCGGACTAATACTTCGGCGATTTGAAACGGCTTCGTAATGTAGTCCACGCCGCCCACGGCAAAGGCTTGAACTTTATCTAAAACTTCATCGCGCGCACTGATAAAAATTACAGGAATATCGCGAGTGCGATCGCTTGACTTTAAATACTCGCATACCTGAAATCCATTAATATTAGGCATATTGATGTCTAACAGCACCAAGTCAGGCAGTTGATTTTGTACCTCTAACAGTGCAGTCGTGCCATCAACAGCACCACAAACCTCATAACCCTTACGCATCAACATGGTTAATAGCAACTGTAAATTAGGCGGCGTATCATCTACAACTAAGATGTACTCTTTTTTAGGTGCGGCTTGGGACAGTTGCATTTTTCCTATTGTCGATACATCTATAACTCAATACTAAAACTTACTACTACTTACAAAACGTCATATCAGTTAAGATACACAATGATAGCGGATATTTTCGCAAAGCTGTATCACAAGTTTCTTAAAGTTTTCTACCATCCTCTAATAGTGTTAGTTAATGTCTAGTGGTGAATCTCAAAGAATCGATCTCTCAGGAAGCGCTTTGGGAATGGTCTCAACCATTAGTTTCCCGGCGATCGTCGGAACAGCTGACACAATGCTAAAGTCGGCAACCGTGAGGCTAGTCGGCTATGAAAAAGTCGGCAATGGCTTTTGTACCGCGATCGTGCGTGGGCGAATTACTGACGTTCGCATGGCGGTTGAGGCAGGAGCCGAAACAGCTAGAGAGTTTGGACAATTAGTCTCGACAATTGTGATTGCGCGTCCTTACCCTAATCTAGAAGCGATTTTGCCGATTAGCACGCGCCTTAGTCAACTCACTGATGGACGCTATAGCCGCCTCAGTAATCAAGCGATCGGTTTGCTAGAGACACGCGGATTTCCGGCGATGGTGGGAGCTGCCGATATAATGTTGAAGTCAGCCGATGTCCATCTAGCGGGCTATGAAACAATCGGGGCAGGACTATGCACGGCGATCATCAGGGGGAATGTCGCTGATGTGGCGATCGCGATCGAGTCAGGGATGTATGAAGCTGAGCGCATCGGCGAATTCCATACGCTAATGATTATTCCTCGCCCCCTAGACGACCTTGAAGAAACCCTGCCAACTTCAGAATATTGGATTGAAACACCTACACTTGTTAGCATTCCGATGATTGCTCTGCAAGAACAAGAACGCGAATTAGTTCAACTCCCAAACCTAGAAATTGCTGAGCTTGAAACCATCTCGATTAACAATAACAATCCTGAGATTCGAGAAAGCACTTCTGTAAATCTCCACTAAACTCCACTAAATAAGGCAGCTTTATATAGTCTATTTAGATTTATCATGACAGCTTATGTTGTCAAATGTACCGCCACTCGTTATCGTAGATATAAAGATAGACTTGAATATATTAATACTATTCAGTTTTTCCAATTATTCAGATTTACTATGGCTACATCCGTAGTAATAAATACTTACTACTACAAACCACAGTATATCTGTAATCTAACTATGTCAGCGCTAAATTTCATCTCATTTCTACTTTGTATTAAAAATTAAAAATTTGACGTTTGAAGCGAACCGTTCGTAGTTAGAATTAATAGTTGCGCTCGTACGTCTATATCTTTTGATAGATGTCAAATCTCTTGATAGACACAAGCGCGATAAACCTCAGTTTTTTAAAGAGTCGTAAGGACACTGGCTTAAATTATGGCGATCGGTATTGGAATGATCGAGACCAGAGGCTTCCCAGCAGTTGTAGAAGCTGCCGATGCTATGGTCAAAGCTGCTCGCGTAACCCTTGTGGGTTACGAAAAAATCGGTAGTGGACGGGTTACAGTCATCATCAGAGGCGATATCTCTGAGGTGAAAGCGTCCATCGCTGCTGGTGTAGAAGCGGCTAATCGAGTTAATGGGGGCGAAGTTGTTTCGACTCACACCATTGCTCGACCACATGAAAACTTAGAGTATGTACTGCCTATTCGCTACACGCGAGAAGTAGAGCAGTTTGCTTTTTAAACTCACTTTTTTTATTGGTTTTTAGATTATCCCAAAAAGATTTTCTCAAAAAAGTATTAAAAGATTACATTTTCATTAATTATCATTATTTGTTTTTAGGAGAATATGAATTATGGCGATCGCAGTTGGAATGATTGAAACTCTTGGTTTCCCAGCCGTTGTAGAAGCAGCCGATGCTATGGTCAAAGCCGCTCGTGTCACCTTAGTTGGATACGAAAAAATCGGTAGTGGTCGTGTGACCGTTATTGTTCGTGGTGATGTCTCAGAAGTTCAAGCATCAGTAGCCGCAGGCACTGAAGCTGTAAAACGTGTAAATGGTGGACAAGTTCTTTCCACCCACATCATTGCTCGTCCTCACGAAAACCTTGAGTACGTTCTACCTATTCGCTATACCGAAGAAGTCGATCAGTTCCGTGACAATGTCAATTCCATCCGTCCAATGAACCGTCCATAGTCAAAGCATAAGTCGCATTCACATCTGTACTCATAACAATATGCAAATCGCTAAAGTTTACGGTACGGTCGTCAGCAACTACAAAGAGCCTAATTTATCTGGAACCAAGTTTCTGCTCTTGCAACTCGTTGATCTGCAAGGGCAGTTACTTCCCGACTACGAAGTGGCTTCAGATACAGTTGGTGCTGGCATCGATGAATGGGTTTTGTTTACGCGTGGTAGCGGTGCGCGGCAAGTACGAAATAGTGCTGATCGTCCGATTGATGCAGCTGTTATCGCGATCATTGACACGATCAGCCTCAAAGATCAGACTCTCTACAGCAAAAAATATAGCGAGAGAATGCAATAGTCATTAGTCATTATGGTAGTCCGTAGCTTTGCTGCCCCGCCTACACCCTGGTCTAGGAATTTGGCAGAACCCAAAATCGATCCATCCGCCTATGTGCATTCTTTTTCCAATCTCATTGGTGACGTTTATATCGGCGCTAACGTTTTGATTGCTCCTGGCACTTCGATTCGTGCTGATGAAGGCAATCCTTTTTATATTGGAAATAGTACAAATGTTCAAGATGGTGTAGTTATTCACGGACTGGAAAAAGGTCGTGTGATTGGCGATGACGGCAAAGAATATTCCGTCTGGATTGGCGATCGCACCTCGATCACGCATATGGCTTTGATTCATGGGCCCGCTTATGTTGGCAATAACTGCTTTATTGGGTTTCGCTCAACGATATTTAATGCACGGGTCGGGGATGGCTGCGTTATTTCTCTGCATGCCCTTGTCCAAGATGTAGAAATACCTGCGGGTAAATATGTTGCGGCGGGTGCAGTGATTACCACCCAGCAACAAGCTGACTCGTTACCAAATGTGCAGGAATCAGAACAAAACTTTGCCAGTCATGTCGTTGGTATCAACGAGTCTTTGAGAAAAGGTTATCGCTGTGCTGATGATATCGCCTGTATTACGCCGATTCGTCAGCAACAAGATGACTCGCCACAACCAAGCGACAAGATTACGGCTGACTTTATTAATATTCAACCTTTTAATCAAACTAATCAAAACCTTACCGATATACAAGTACAGAGGAATGAACCTATGAATGGGGATTTAGCGCAGCAAATACGACAACTTTTAGCTCAGGGCTATCATGTTGCGGCTGAGTACGCAGATGAACGGAGATTTCGCACTGGGTCTTGGCAATCCTGCGCGATTCCACATACATCTGAAGCTTCAACCGTAATTTCGGCAGTGCAAGCTGCTCTTTTGGAAAACGAAGGTGAATATGTACGCTTATTTGGAGTTGATCCCAAAGCTAAGCGCCGTCTTACGGAGACAATCATTCAACGCCCAAGCGATAAGCCTGCGGTGATCAGCAGCTCTTCTCCTAGTAATGGATCAAGTCATAGCTACAGCGCACCCAAATCTTCATCGAATGGTGTATCTAGTAATTCTGATGTTTATGGTCAAGTGCGTCAGCTTCTTGCACAAGGATATCGCATCAGCACTGAATATGCCGATGCCCGACGTTTTCGTTCGGCATCATGGCAAACTGGTCCTGCGATCGATGCGTCTAATGAATCTACGGTAATTGCGGCTTTAAATAGTATTCTTGCTGAACATGCAGGCGAATATGTGCGTTTGGTGGGTGTTGACCCTAAAGCCAAGCGTCGTGTTGTCGAGACCATCATCCAACGTGCTGATAGCCAAGCGGTAAGCATTGGTCAGTCCAATGGATCATCAAACTACAGTGCGCCTCGTGCTGGCAGTAATGGTAATTCAGGTGATGTCGCTACAACTGTGCGTCAACTGTTGGCACAAGGACATAAAATTAGTGTCGAACACGCTGATGAGCGGCACTTTCGGACAACTTCTTGGCAAACTCTTCCAACGATCGCGGCTACCAGTGAGTCAGGTGCAATCGCTGCTTTAACAAATTATATTGCTGAATATAGCGATGAATATATTCGTCTTGTCGGTGTCGACCCTAAAGTTAAGCGCCGCGTAGTGGAACTGTTAGTGCATCGTCCAGATGGTCAAGCGATCGTCATGCGTACTGCGGTCAAGGTTAGCAACTCTAGCAATAGCTCGTACGGTGGCGGTAGTGTTGGCAATCTCAGCGCTGATATGTTGTCACGCATTCGTCAGCTTTTGTCTCAGGGCTATCGCATCGGCACTGAACACGCTGATGAGCGCCATTTCCGTACTAGCTCTTGGCATAGCTGCTCACCGATCGCTGCTTCTAATGAGTCTGAAGTAGTTAGAGCTTTAGAAGCTTGTTTGGCTGAACATGGTGATGAGTATGTACGTTTGTTGGGTATTGATCCCAAAGCTAAGCGCCGTGTATTTGAAGGAATCATCCAACGTCCTGCTAAGTAATCTGTCTAGGTACCTGCGCCAAGCGCGGTTATCTATTTTATGAGGAGTGATTGTTTAAGGTTCTTTACGCTTTAAACAATCACTCCTCGTTTTGAGCTAGAAAATATAAAAAATAATGCAACCGAACTACTTACCACCTTTAGAACCAATCGGAGATTTTCGCTCCTATGTTTGTGGGGATGTAGCTATTGATCAAACTGCGGCGATCGCTTCGGGAGTGCTAATCCAAGCCGATCAGGGTAGTCGTATTACAATCGCGGCTAGTGTTTGTATCGGGATGGGAACCGTGATTCATGCTCAAGATGGGCTATTAGAGATTGGGATTGGGGCAAGTTTGGGGGCGGGAGTTCTGGTTTATGGAAGTAGCAAAATTGGTGAAAACTGTTGTATTGGTTCTTCGAGTTCGATTGTGCGGTCTGTAATTGCCAAAGGGGCGATCGTGCCACCATGTTCTTTGATCGTGGATCAGGCTGAACAGGATATCTCCCCTGCTGAAGAAAGTATTAATGACAATGTAATTGAAAGTATTATTGAGCGATCGCAGACTGAAGTGCAAGTTGATATCTCGGTTGAGACAATTATCGAAGCGTCATCGGAATCTTCAGCGGAGATTCAAATTGAGCCTGATACTTCAGCTCTCGTAAATGCAAATTCTGCACAGGCGAAAGCATATGGTCAATCTCAAATCAATCGCTATATCAAAAGAATTTTTCCTAATAACTAGCAATCGGATTTATGAAAGCGAACTCTCACAACTGTTAGACCTGTGATTAAGATCACCCCAAATATGATACCTAAATTACACTTTTATCTAGGTTCACAAATTATTGTGGATATTATTAGAGCAGTTTTTTGTAGCTAAGCTTAAATTAAGGAAACAAAAAGACGTAAAGCTTAGTCACTGAGGACGTTGGGGCAATATTACTTGAGGAATATGAAGATGAATAGCACTTTTAGACTTAAATCTAGTATTGCCTTGTTAGTTTTAGGTGTTGCCATGATTGGAACTCCCTATCGATCTGAAAAATCAACATTGACCGCACCTAGTGTTTACCAACTTGATATCGCTGTTTCTGCTGTCGGAGCGATCGCTAGCATTATCTAAAATCTCCCAAACAGAAAAGGCGGCGCTTTGCGCCGTCTTTTCTGTTTGGAGTGCAAGTCACAGTTAAAAAGGTAGAATGTTGGAAAGATTTTTTGGCTGTGGTGAGTAAGGGGCTATTTTGGAAAAAGGGACGCTAGTCGAAATTAAATTACATGGCGATCGCCGCCTTGTTGTCATTGATCGCTCTGAAGGTAAAAAGCACTTTCAAGCGATCGATGAGAATGGCAACACTCATACAATCCATCCCCGCGAAATTAACTTCACGATCAAAGCCAGCGGCGAAAATTCAAGTTTCGTATACACGCAAATTCCTACATTTCTGCAAAAAATTGCAAAATTTCTTGATCCATCGAGTTTAGAGGTCGCATGGGAAATTCTGATTGAAGACGGTCAATCAACTAGCCCCAACGATCTTGCTAATCTCTTATTTTCCGAAATATCCGCTGTCACTTCTTATGCTTCATACTGCTTATTAAGCAACGACAAAATTTATTTTAAGCAAAAAGGCGATTTCTACGAGCCGCGCTCTAGCTCGCAAGTTTTAGAGCTAAGACATCAAGCAGATGCAGCTACCCAACGAGCTAAACTAATCGAAGAGTTTCAACAAAAGCTAATTGCTAAGCTTTCAGGTGAAGATATAACTTGGACAACTAGCGATCGCACTAGGCTAGATTGTTTAGAACGCTATGCCCTCCACGGCGATGAAGCCTCAGATAAATCGTCTGCTCAAGAGCTTTT
>JAYTWB010000376.1:0-3360 GCA_043743655.1 Cyanobacteriota bacterium
CAATCAGAGCCGCGATCGCTAAACTCATGGCAATCCGATGATCGTCATAGCTCTCTACTTCAGTCCCAGTCAGTGGTTTGCCACCCACAATCGCCATGCCATCAGGACGCTCGGTTACATTTGCACCTAGCTTAGTTAATTCCTTAACCATCGCCACAATGCGATCGCTCTCTTTCACTCGCAACTCTGCTGCATCTTCAATAATTGTTATTCCTTCGGCACAAGTTGCGGCAATCGCCAAAATTGGAATCTCATCAATAAGTCGAGGAATCACCGCACCGCCAATCTTGCAAGCTTTAAGTGCAGCCGAACGAACCCGCAAATCTGCCACAGGCTCCCCTGTAACTTCACGTTCATTCTCATAGCTAATGTCTGCACCCATTTCTTGGAGAACTTCCAAAATGCCTGTACGCGTGGGATTAATACCGACATTCTCAATTACTAAATCAGAATTAGGCACAATGGATGCAGCAACTAACCAAAAAGCCGCCGAACTAATATCGCCAGGGACAGTTACTTCTTGTCCAACTAGCTTCGCCCCGCCTCTAATCGCCACAGTATTTGTATCAATATCCACGCTCACATTTGCCCCAAATGCTGCCATCATTCTTTCGCTATGGTCGCGCGATCGCTCTGGCTCGGTGATAATCGTTTCACCATCTACCATCAAACCCGCCAACATAATGCAGGACTTGACTTGAGCTGAAGCAACAGGTGACTGATAGTGAATCGCTTTCAGGTTTTGTCCCGAAATCGCCACTGGCGCTCTGGCTCCACTTTCTCTACCCCAAATATTCGCTCCCATTTGTCGTAAAGGATTGACCACACGAGACATCGGACGCGATCGCAAAGAGCTATCACCTGTAACTGTAAAGAAGCGATCAGGATGACTCGCCAAAATCCCTAACATCAACCGCAAAGTCGTTCCCGAATTGCCAGCATTCAAAATATCCACAGGCTCTTTAAGATTGCCCAGCCCAATTCCCCTGACCGTCACTAATTCCGAGTTAAGCTCTGATATTTCTGCCCCCATCGCCGAGAAACAAGCCGCAGTGCTACGCGGGTCTTCGCCCAGTAGCAAGCCGCGAATTTTTGTCTCACCTTCCGCTAGCGAGCCAAGCATCAACGCGCGGTGCGAAATAGATTTGTCCCCAGGGATCGTAATTCTGCCTCGTAATCCTTGTGGTAATTGGCTTGCATCAATATTTAGGAGATGATGCTTTTGGGTGGTATCAAGTTCAATCATATTAGAGTCAGTTAGCAATTAATATTAGATTAAGACAAAATCACGGCAAAGTTCGATTTAATCAACGTAACCATTAGCTTTTATGAATGTCAACGAGCCAAATAACGAGCCAAATCCTGCGGATTATTCTCCTGATTTAAGTGCGATCGCCTCTAATAGCACCACCGAAAGTGATACTCCTCCCCAGCCGCCCCAAAATTTAGGAGTGTTTCTCGATCGCCTTTATGGGACATTGTTTTTACCGCAATCAACCTTTGAGCAACTCCGAGCCAATCCTTCACTTTGGCAAGCGGCGATCGTAATTGCTTTGGTAAATATTTTGGAAACCTTGCGACTCGATCAATTTTCAATTTTTAGGATGATCTGGTCGGTGATTAGTAGCCTGATTGGCTGGTTATTTTTTACATTCCTGCTCAAGCAATTAGCTGCTGTTTTTCAAAAGAATATCAAACTTGTAAACTTGCTTACCCTAACAGGTTTTGCAAGTTTACCTTGGCTATTTATGGCGATCGCCCTCAGCTTGCCGTCACAGCTGCGTATCCCCGTGGCGATCGCAGTAATTACTTGGTTTATTGTCTGGCAAGTATGGAGCGCATCGGTCGCCCTAGAAATCAAAAACTGGAAAACCTTAGCGATCATACCTTTAGCGATCGCTGGCGGCATAGTGGCGCTGATTTGGCTAGGCAATACTTTTAAGTTATTACTAAGTATTAGTATTTAAGTTAATACTTACAGCAATTTGCTTTCAAACCCGCCACAAATTAAGAATATAAAACCCATTGCGGGGCTACGCCCTGCGACCCTTCCTGTGGCGGGTTTGATCAATAACTGCTCTAATACTCAAATTCAGAATTTATCTAGTTAGCACAGGCTGACAAGCCGCAATCGTCTGCTCATAATAATTTTGCAATTGACGAGTCGCGGCATCCCAGCCCCATTTTTCTGCTTCCAGTCTTGCTTGGATGCACATAGCTTGGTCGCGATTTTGCAAAAGATTTTGCGTTCCTTGAGTCAAACCATTACGATCATTAGGATCAAATAAATATCCATTGATTCCATTTGTGACAATATCAGGAATCCCACCCGAATTTGCCGCCACAACTGGACAACCTGCTGCCATTGCTTCGAGAAGGACTAAGCCGAGGGTTTCAGTACGCGATGGAAAGAGAAAAGCATCACTAGAGGCAAAGGCTGATGCTAACTCGTCTCCTCGCAGATACCCAACAAAATTAGTATTTGTATCAGCAAAAATTTTCTCTAATTCTTGCCGATATGGTCCATTACCAACTAGCGCCAGACGGCTATTAGGTATTGCTTTCAACACTGGCAAGATATTTTGAATTTCTTTCTCAGCCGATAGTCTGCCCACATACAGAAACAAAATATCTTCAGGATGTCCTTGCGTTAAACGCGATCGCATCACATCACTTTTAAAACGCGGATCAAACTGAACTGTATCCACGCCGCGCTGCCACAAGTCGAGACGTTCGACACCATGCGATCGCAGTTCATCGATCATCACGGTCGAGGTACAAAGATTTAGCGCCGCTTGATTATGGGTGTTTTTGACCAATTCCCACATCACACCCTCAAGGAATCCTAGTCCGTAATGCTGCAAATATTGCGGTAAGTGGGTATGGTAAGAAGCTATCAGCGGATAACGCATTGATTTTGCATAATATAAACCTGCCATCCCCAAGATGGCAGGATTCACGATATGCACAATATCTGGTTTGAATTGTTCTAGAGCCGAGCCGATGGAAGGTCGCGGCAAAGCTACTTTTAGTTCAGGATATAGCGGGAAGTCAAAACTTGATACGCCATAAATCTCAGCACCACAATATTCTTTAATTCCACCATCGGGCGAAAATACCAATACTTGATTACCGAGTTTGACCAAATACTCGACCGTATATTTGAGGCGGGTCACGATGCCATCAATTTTTGGCAAAAATGTCTCGGTAAATATGGCTATACGCATATTGTGACTGTACGCGATCGTTGGCTCAGAGCATCATACTATAGCGAGGAATCGGCTATACAAAAAACTAATAAGTATCAAAACCAAAATCTGTACTGCCCGCGCAGCGGGCAGTACAGATTTTGGTTTTGAG
>JAYTWB010000377.1:0-4593 GCA_043743655.1 Cyanobacteriota bacterium
CGATTTAGATGATGTGTGTGGAATATTTGTTTTTGGCGTTAGATGCTTATTGAGAGCGTTGAGATCATCAATTGTCATTACATACTTAAACAATAAAATTAGTCAAAATAAAATTAGTCAAAACAGATGTTTAGCATATGTCGAAATTCTATATTAATTGCTAGTAAAAGACCAGAGAGGCTAAAAGACAAGTCATGCCTTTTAGCCTTTCTAGTCTTATGGATTATGACGATTACTCGAGCTAGATTTTTCTTGTTCTAGCTCAGATTGGACGTTTATATATTCGTCAGCGATTTTACTAACTGCGATGTCCAAGTCTTCATAGTTTTTATTGCGTAGATTTGTCTCCAGTTCACGACATAGACTAGATAAATCTTCCGCGCCTATGACTGCACTACTAGATTTTAAAGTGTGCGCGGTACGAAGCAATGCGTCAAAATTTTGTTGGGCAAAGCTAGTATGAAGTTCTTGAAGAAGCGATCGCGTATTTTCTAAATAACTATCGATTAGTTCTGCTAAAAACTCTATATCATCACCTCCTATGTCGCTGGCAACTTCATGGAGTTTATCAATATTAATTGATAACAGTATGGTCGATAGATTAGGTGTAATTGATGGACACTCTAATAATATTCGCACGAGTTCTGAAGGGCGAATCGGTTTGCTAAGATAGTCATCCATGCCTGCCACCAAACAAATTTCGCGATCGCCTTGCATAGCATTGGCTGTCATAGCCACGATCATCGGCTTATCGGTGAGTTTACCCTGTTGCCAATTGTTAACGATTAGTCTTGTGGTTTGGAGACCATCCATCTCAGGCATCTGCACATCCATAAAAATCAGGTCATAGGTTTGCAGCGCGATCGCGGCTAAGACCTCCAATCCATTTGCCACAACATCAGCCCGATACCCCATGCGATGCAAAATGTAGGTGGCAACTTTTTGATTAACAACATTGTCTTCTGCAAGCAAGATACGCAATGGGTGGTCTTTTGACATGCGGGGATTGAACTGATAATCTTGTCGAGCTTCATGAATTTTAGAAGTTTGATTAAGATTGTTTTGAACAACAAATTGACCTGCAATCTGCGAGTATTTGGGATCTATTAATTGCGAAATCGATTGTGTACTGGAGATATTGCCATTGGTAATATTAGTATTAGCAATATTGCTAATGGAACCTTGATCCGCAATATTAACTGGAGTTGTAACTGTAAAGTAAAAGGTAGAACCTTGGTGGACATCGCTCTCAACCCACATTGTGCCGCCCATTAACTCACACAAACGCTTACTAATCGCCAGCCCTAGCCCAGTACCTCCGTATTGCCTTGTTGTGGAAGCATCGACTTGGCTAAAGGGTTGAAATAATCGATATAGTCGATCGACAGGAATGCCAATCCCTGTATCTTTGACGGAAAATTTCAATGTCCGCAATAACTGTGTTTCTTCATGGCGATCGCGGAGATCACAACGGACAAAGTGTGAGATTGGTAATTTTGCAATCGAAATATTAACCGAACCACGACTGGTAAATTTAATGGCATTCCCAATCAAATTTGCCAAAACTTGACGTAGACGAGTCATATCACCGATTACAATCAAATCGACATCAGGATGAATTAAATAACCTATTTCAATCCCTTTCTGCATTGCTTGAGATAATAGCAACTCGATCGTATCTTCTAAACAAGTTCGCAGATCAAAAGTTTGTTCTTCTAGTTCTAGATGTCCTGACTCAATTTTAGAGAAATCTAAAATATCGTTGATGATAGTGAGCAAAGTGTCACCTGCATTCCGAGCAATCTCGACAAATTCACGCTGTTCTTTAGTCAAATTTGTATCTAGCAAAACTCCTGTCATCCCAATCACAGCGTTCATTGGTGTCCGAATCTCATGACTCATAGTTGCCAAAAACTCACTTTTAGAGCGATTGGCGGCTTCGGCGAGGAGACGGGCTTCTTCTAGTTCATTATTTTGCTGAAGAAGTTGTTCACGTTGTCGAGTTTCTTGGATTAGCAAATGTGCTTGCGATAGCGCGATACTTACTTGATTAGCAACGGATTCAAGCAATTCTTTTTCTTCATTTGTCCATTCATGAAAGCTATTACAATGATGTAATAAAATGACTCCATTAGTCACTCCATGAGATGAAGTACGGATTGCTAAGAGTGATCGCAGTTGCATACGATAAAATAAGTCGCTAAACTCGTCTAAGTCTGTCTCAGCATAGACATTATTTATAGCGATCGCCCGATCTTGACTTGAGAATTTTTGAGTAAAATCACTGTTTAGTAGAGCCAATTCAATATTTTTTACAGAAAAGATTTTATCAGCTAGTTGCTCTGACATGAGAGTGACTGAAGGGCGGGAAGATGGATTGGAGTCTACTGTCGGGTCTGACGCATATCCTAGTCTATAAATTAGACAACGGCTAGCATGAAAAGCTAATTGGATTTGACGAGCTGAAGTTTGGAAGATTCTGTCAACATCAAGACTTTGCCTAATCTCATCAGTGATCCGATTTAGTAAGACTGTAAGCCGTATCTGTCTCTTTAAATCTTTTTCTGCTTCTTTACGTTGTGTGATGTCAGTTTGAATACCGATAAAATGCGATACGTTACCTTCGTTGTCATGTATTGGTGAAATATGTAACTCATTCCAGAACAATGTGCCATCTTTACGATAGTTTCTGATGATAACGTTACAGGCAGTTCCTGTGGCGATCGCTGACCGTAAAGCACTTCTTTCTTGCTGTTGCAAGTCATTGCCTTGCAAAAAACGACAGTTTTTTCCCATGACATCACTAGCTCCATAGCCAGTAATTTTTTCAAAGGCGGAATTTACATACACAACTGGATTGTTGGGAATGCGCCAATCAGTAATCACGATGCCGCTCTGAGTTGCCGCGATCGCTCGTTCTTGTAAGCGCAAAGTTTCTTCGACAGACGCTAACTCTTGTAATGCTTTTTGGAGAGCTTGTTCAGATTCTTTTCTTTCTGTAATATCGCTGGCAATGCTTAAGAAACCTGAAATCTGATTGTCTTCATCTCGCAGTGCTGAAATAGTCAGTGTCACAGGAAAACGTGAACCATCTTTGCAGATATATGTCGAGTCATGTTCTTCTATTTGTCCTTTGGCGATCAACGCTTCCAGCCCCAAATTAACCGCACCAGCTAATTCTTTTGCAGCTAATTTTTTTGTTAAAGCGATCGCTTGTTGTTGCATTTCTAGAGGATCATGGAAACATTCAAGAGTGAGCTTCCCAATCACTTCTGAAGCAGAATATCCTAACCAACGCTCTGATGTTTTATTGAAAGTACAAATAACACCATCAAGGTTTATTGCGATAATTGAGCAGTTGGCACTATCTAAAATTGCTTGGTGCAGTCTTAGAGATTCTTGAATATTGTCTTTCACTACCCTCTTGCGCTTTCTTAGATAATTCTTTCTTAGATAATGCTTTTTTAAATAAGTTGGCAACTCACCACTAATAAATTTACTCATAACTTAAACAACCCCAGATACAAAAATAATCTAAAAACCGAATGTAATCCAATAAATTGCAGATAAATTTAATGCTTTAGAAAATTTTCCCTGACAGCACATAATTCAATCTTAATATTGATCTTGAAACCCAACCCCAATTCTATCTTAGTTCTAATTTAAGTTTCATGTGCCAACAGAAAATTTACTAAAGTTTGCTTTACAGCCTTTGCTATAGTCTCGAAGGTTAAGTATTGTTAGTCAAGCCAGATATAGAGGTTTGTTTCTTTGCCGAAAGCAGAGAAACAAACGCGTACTTAACTAAAGTGGAAAACATCATAAGTATTGCCGAGATTGCTATAGTGTTGGTTCAATCTTTTTTTAATCTTAATAAAATTTTATAAAAAATTACGCATGAGTATATCTGACACAATCGCGGCGATCGCTACTGCGATTTCTCCTCAACAAGGAAGCGTAGGAATTGTGAGATTGTCAGGCGATCGCGCGGTGGCGATCGCACAGCAAATTTTCAAAACGGGTGGTAAAAAAGCGGGTGGCAAACAAGTATGGGAAAGTCATCGCATTTTGTATGGCTATGTCCGCAATCCCTCTACCTCGGCAATTATCGATGAAAGCTTGCTTTTATTAATGAAAGCACCACGTTCTTTTACTCGTGAAGATGTTGTCGAGTTTCATTGTCATGGTGGGATTATGGCAGTACAGCAAGTTTTAAATCTTTGTTTAGAGCAGGGTGCAAGACTCGCTGAGGCAGGAGAATTTAGTCTGCGCGCTTTTCTTAATGGCAGAATCGATCTCACTCAAGCCGAAAGTATTAATGATTTAGTCGGAGCCAAGTCGGCGCAAGCTGCTCAATTTGCGATCGCATCTTTACGCGGTAAACTCGCCCAATCTTTAAAATATCTGCGCGGTAAATGTCTTAATATCTTGACTGAGATCGAAGCACGAATTGACTTTGAAGATGATTTGCCTCCGCTTGATGTGGAATGGATCAAAGCAGAATTTATTGCTGTTTCTCAAGAAGCGCAACAAATTTTAGCAACTGCCGATCGCGGTGAACTGTTGCGAACAGGGTTAAAAGTGGCGATCGTT
>JAYTWB010000378.1:0-2446 GCA_043743655.1 Cyanobacteriota bacterium
TATCGTTTTGAGTTTCCTGAGCGTCCAGGTGCATTAATGAGATTTGGCGGTACTTGTACGCCGACAACAATCCTGCCATAGTCCGCACCATTATTTCGGTAATGGAAAAGACTAATGTTCCAGTTTGGACTCATCGCACCGACAAATCTCATTAATGCACCTGGACGCTCAGGAAACTCAAAACGATATAGCAATTCGTTATAAGCAAGAGGCGATCGCCCTCCGACCATGTGACGCAAGTGCAGTTTCGTAAGTTCGTCATCAGTGATGTTGAGCGCGGTAAATCCTCTCTCCGCAAAGGTTATCGCTAAATCAGTAGCATCAGCCCGATTGACAATCTGCACACCAATAAAAATATGCGCGATCGCCTGATCAGCGATGCGATAGCTAAACTCAGTCAGATTGCGATCGCGCATAAGCTCGCAAAACTTTCGCAAACTGCCCGACTGCTCAGGAATTGTCACCGCAAAAATTGCTTCGCGATGTTCGCCCAGTTCGGCGCGTTCCGCCACAAATCGTAGGCGATCAAAGTTCATATTAGCGCCGCAAGCGATCGCCACTAGAGTTTGTCCTGCGATTCCTTCACGCTCGACGTAGGCTTTTGCACCAGCGATCGCGAGCGCTCCAGCAGGCTCCAAAATCGAGCGCGTATCTTCAAATACATCCTTAATTGCCGCACAAATATCATCGGTATCGACCAATAAAATCTCATCGACATATTCCTGACAAAGCCGAAAAGTCTCTTCCCCAACTTGTCGTACCGCCACTCCATCAGCAAATAAACCAACTTGATCGAGCTTGACTCGATACCCAGCTTTTAGCGATCGGGACATTGCATCAGAATCAACAGGTTCTACACCAATAATTTTAATTTCAGGACGTAACCGCTTTACATAAGCCGCCACACCCGAAATCAGCCCACCACCACCGATCGCAATGAAAATCGCATGAATTGGCTTCTGATATTGCCGCAAAATCTCCATCCCAATTGTCCCTTGTCCAGCGATCACATCAGGATCATCAAATGGATGGATAAAAGTTAAATTTTTCTCAGCTTCAAGTTTCCGTGCATAAGCGCAAGCATCATCATATGTATCGCCATGCAAAATCACTTCTCCACCGCGTGTTTTGACCGCATTCACTTTCATGAGTGGAGTCGTTACAGGCATGACAATAATTGCTTTTGTGCCTAACTCACGAGCGCTAAGAGCAACTCCCTGAGCATGGTTTCCGGCCGAGGCGGCGATTACACCTTTGCTGAGCAAATCTGGAGGTAATTGCGCCATTTTGTTATAAGCACCCCGCAATTTAAAAGAGAAGACCGATTGCATATCTTCTCTTTTCAGCAAGATACGATTGTTCAATCTTGTCGATAGATTGGGAGCAAACTCTAATGCTGATTCTTGCGCGACATCATATACGCGAGCTTTAAGGATTCGTTCTAAATAGTCAGATTGCATAATCAGATTGCACAGCGACATCAACTCAGTCATCAACTTGGTAGGTTACGATTTTACTCTTTTTTTTGCTCTAGGAGTCATACCACTAAGAAATAAGTGTAAAATAATTGAGAATAAAGTGTCTGGGAACGTATCTATCAGCTTTACCCCTCAAGCCTTTACCCCTCAAGCTTGGTGTGATTTGACCAAACCTGACGAGATTAACTCGGGAAATTTATTGCACACTCTTTGATAGAGGCGATCGCTTTGCTTACAGCGCAAAGCGCCGTAACAAATAGTTCATAGATTCTCTGTCAGTATCTCAAAATTTTTCTGATAATCGCTTTTACTTAATACGGTGTCATACAAGCCAACTTCTTGCTCTTCACGCTTACTGATACCGACATATTCTAAGCTTGCGTCTTCGTATCGTTTGAATTTGTATACAGCGTCATTCATTAAGGCGCTATTGAACACACCGAGGCTAACCAATAGTTCAAAATCTTTGACGACTAAGCCCGTCACTTTTTAAAAAAGTGCTGGTTCGAGTTAGGTGATCACATCTCTCAGACTTCTCTCTCGATAATCGGTTAAATACATAAAAACGGGGATTCGCGTAGCAAATTCAATCAATCCCTTCACCTTCGCCAAATTCTATTTCTTTCTTACCTTCTGCTTCAAAAAGTTCCTTAGCATTGTCGCGCCATGCGCCGTAATGGTATTCATCAAAGTTGATAGGTGGCAAAGGTTTTGCCAAAGCGCATTTTGGCATTCCATAGAAAATGTGGTATTTTGTCTGGATTCTCCTGTTGGAAACTTTGGAAATAGGCGATCGCTTTATCAATAGCTTCTATCTGTTCGGGGCGCATGACAAAATCAAGGGTACGATTTTCGACATTTTCTGTACCATTTCTAATCGCTAAAATCGCTGCTTTGACATTTTTAGCGGTGCATTGAAACCATTCGCCATCAGGATTTTTAAAGCCTTGTTTTCTGAGGTAATCATG
>JAYTWB010000379.1:0-5590 GCA_043743655.1 Cyanobacteriota bacterium
CCAAACGCGGAATGCTGTGGTTAGGATTGATCTGCACCATGCTGGGGATCATCTTGCATCTGATATTTAGATTGCAATTGCCCAATCTTGACTGGAGTCAAACATTACTAATGATCGCTTCAACTTCAGGAATCATCGGCATTGTTATTGGCGCAGCGATCGGTACTGTGTATGGTTGGTTTTTTAAAAGCAGTCTTTCGATATCTTGTCGCAGTTGTTTAGATCGTGGACAGTATCTATTAATGCTAGAAGGATCAGAAACCCTAACAAGGCTAGGACGTGAGATTCTTGATAGTTATTTAGTCAGACCTGACTAATCTGCCTTCATTTTGCAACTCTGACGAGTCCAGTTTGTTTATCAAGATCAATCATGCCTAACGCTGAAACTACTTTGACTGTCGATGATGATGAGATCGCTGTTCTCAGACGTGAATTAGAGCGATCGCAAAAAAGTGAGGCGTTAGTATCTCAAGTTGCTCTAAATATTCATCAACTTGTTGATTTAAAAAGTATTTGTGAATTCATTGTCCAAGAAATTCATCAATTCCTCAAAGCCGATCGCACACTGATCTATAAGTTTAATGCAGACAATATGCAGCAAAGGATCATTGCTGAAGAACTTACTGCTCCTTATCAATCTTGCTTAAACTCTTTATCTGAAGAAGCGCACCTTTATATTTTGGGAATGCGATCGCCCGAGTCTCAAAAAAGCCGTGTTTTGCATATTCCTGATATATACAACGCTAATTTTGATGAATATTATGTGCAGATATTAGAGAAACTAGAGGTTCGCGCTCATATCATTGTGCCAATTTTATTATCTGAACCTTCCAACAATCAAACCCATAATCAAACCCAAAGTCAAGCCTTTTGGGGATTACTAATTGCCGATCAATGTTCGTCTTTTCGTGTTTGGGAAGAATGGGAAGTTCAGTTACTCCAAAAACTATCTGTGCAATTAGCGATCGCCATCAAACAAGCTGAAATTCATCAATCCTTACAACTATTAAATACATCTATCGAAACAAATCTAGAAAAAGAGTCTATTCGCAATAAAGCATTCTTTAATAATTCTTTTGATGGAATTTTTATTTTAGATAGTGAAGGTAATGTTATTGAGTCAAATTTAAGTTATGCGATGATGCTTGGCTATACGCTAGCAGAGATAACTGAGCTTAGTATTTATGATATTGATGTTAGATGGTCAAGAGAAGAGTTAACCAGAGGTATTCAAGAATTTAAGTTTAAAAAAAGTGTAATGTTTGAGACTCTCTATCGTCGTAAAGACGGCGAAATTTGCAATGTGGAAATTAGTGCCAATTCTGTTGATTGGGATGATGATGTTCTCCAGTTCTGTATTTGTCGAAATATTACACATCGCAAACTTACTGAAAAAAACTTATCGCAAGCTAAAGAAGTTGCCGAAGCGGCTAATAGAGCCAAGAGTGAGTTTCTTGCTAACATGAGTCATGAGATACTTACACCGATGAATGGCGTGCTTGGTATGGCACAATTACTCGCAATCAGCGCACTAAATGAAGAACAGAAAAATTTTACCCAAGTTATTTTAGATAGTAGTGATACATTGTTGGCTGTGATTAATGACATCCTTAATTTTTCCAAAATTGAATCTGGTCAATTGCAACTAGAGAAGAAAGAATTTAATTTTGTAAATATTATGAGTTCGGCATGTAATCTTTTGCATAAACAGGCTTTTGATAAGAATATTAATCTCCAACATCAAATTAATTATGGTGTGCCAACTATAGCCATTGGTGACAGTTCTCGGCTAAAGCAAGTATTCATTAATTTGATTGGGAATGCAATTAAATTTACGGAACAAGGTAATATCTCAATCACGATCGCAGGTGAATTCACAACTGCTGCTAATATTTATGAGTTTAGAGTCTCGATTGCTGATACAGGTATTGGCATCGATAGCGATCAAATTAGCAAGCTATTTAGACCATTTACACAAGCAGATACTTCCATCAGCCGCAAATTTGGTGGTACTGGGCTGGGCTTGGCGATTTGCAAGAAATTAGTTGGGCTAATGAACGGAACAATTTGGGTGGAGAGTCGAGGTTATATAGGTGGAGAAGCGCCCTTAGAATGGATTGTTAAACACGCTAATGACGATACTCAAGGTTCAACTTTTCATTTTACGATCGCCTTGCCAGTAAATACAGAAAATCAACCGACTGAGTTAGAGGGCGATTCTTTTGATGCAATAGAGATGGAGTTTAATCACGAGCAATTACCTATCAAAATTTTGATAGTTGAAGATAATACTTTTAACCAAAAAATAATCTTACTCATGTTGCAAAAGTTAGGCTATCAGGCTGATGTTGTGGTAAATGGATATGAATCTGTAACGGTTCTATCCAACCAAGAGTCTAATCTAAAATATGATCTAGTATTTATGGATATCCAAATGCCGATAATGAATGGAATCACGGCAACTAAAATAATTCGTGAAAATTTATCATCTACAACTAAGCCGTGGATAGTCGCATTAACTGCTGATGCTTTACGCGCCGACTATCAAGCCTGTCTTAATGCAGGAATGAATGATTACATTAGGAAACCAATTAATATCAAAGACATTGTGCGATCGCTAAAAACCTATGATCAGCATAACTAGAAACCTAGAAGTGTAAGTATTTCACGTTATTTCCAAATTGCGATAATATGCATCTTCCAATTCTTTATTCTTTTCGGCGTTGTCCCTATGCTATTCGCGCGCGAATGGCGATCGCATATGCAGGTATTAATTATGAACTTAGGGAAGTATCTTTAAAAAATAAACCTCAAGAAATGCTTGATATTTCTCCCAAGGGAACTACACCTGTATTGCAAATATTTTCTCAAATTATATCTAAGGGCATATCCCAAAGTTTTGTGGTAATAGAAGAAAGCCTAGATATTATGAAGTGGGCGATCGCCGAAAATGATCCCCAAAATTGGGGGGATTTGCCAGACGAGTCTCTAGCGATCGCCAATCATCTTGTTAGTACAAACGATCAAGAATTTAAGCAAGCACTTGATCGCTACAAATATGCCAATCGCTTTCCTGAGCGATCGCCAGAATTTTATCGTTACGCCGCCGAAGAGTTTTTGCAAGTTTTAGAGATGCAACTTCAGCAAAATTATGGCTTTTTAGTATGCGATCGGCAAACTCTAGCAGATGTGGCGATTTTTCCATTTGTGAGACAGCTAGCCTATGTAGACATAGACTGGTTTAGATCAAGCCCATATATTCACTTGCAAGAATGGCTAAAATGGCATGAAATTAGTGCATTATTCGAGATGGTTATGCAAAAACAGCCTATCCCTTTAGAACATAAAAAACTAAAACCTGTACCGTCCGCTCCGCGGACGGTACAGGTTTTAAGCCTAAATACTTAGGCTTAAAACCTGATCAACATAGAATAGATATGGAACTACCGACATGAAACCACTTGCCCTTTTGAGCGTCTCCAACAAAGCAGGATTGCTCGACCTCGCGCGTGAACTATCAATCACCTATCAATACCAGCTAATTAGTAGCGGTGGAACTGCTAAGGCTCTCAAAGCTGCCGAGATTGAAGTCACCAAAGTTTCTGACTATACAGGCGCACCCGAAATTTTGGGAGGACGAGTCAAAACTCTACATCCGCGTATCCATGGCGGCATTTTGGCAAGACTTGAACTACCCGAACATCAACAAGATTTAGATGATAATCAGATTCAACCGATCAAGATTGTGGTCGTCAATCTTTATCCATTTGCGGAGACGATCGCTAAGCCCAATGTCACCCTAGAAGATGCGATCGAAAACATTGATATTGGCGGTCCAGCGATGATTCGCGCCTCAGCAAAAAATTATGAGCATGTCGCGGTTTTATCTAATCCCAGTCAATATCCAGCCTTCTTAGCCGAACTAAAAGCTAATAACGGGATCACAACTTTAGAGTTTCGTAAACAACTTGCGATCGCGGCTTTTCAACATACCCAAGAATATGACGCAGCGATCGCCAATTATTTGACTAGTGATTTAGAAGAGAAATCTCCAGAAAAATCCCTAAATACAATTTCATCTTCCTATACTCTGCTCTGCAACAATCCTAAGCCTCTACGCTATGGCGAAAATCCGCATCAACCCGCCACATGGTATCAAGTCGGAGCCACTCCTAAAGGATGGTCATCAGCGCAACAATTGCAAGGTAAAGAACTCAGCTTCAATAATTTACTTGACCTCGAATCAGCGCGCAGTATCATTGCTGAGTTTAGCGATGAGCAACCCTGCGCGGTGATCATCAAGCACAATAACCCCTGTGGTGTAGCGATCGCACCCACAATTGCCGAGGCATATCAAAAAGCTTTTGATGCTGATTCCATGTCTGCTTTTGGTGGGATAGTCGCGCTCAACCGTCCGATTGACGAAGAGACAGCCAAACTCTTGACTAGCACCTTCTTAGAATGTGTAGTCGCACCCGCCTGTGTGCCAAGTGTGTCAGCGATCTTAGCCAAAAAGCAAAATCTGCGTGTATTAGTTTTATCTGACTTCAAACAGAGTTCTCATGAGACAGTAAAAACGATCGCTGGAGGAATGCTAGTCCAAAGAACTGATGATGAACCTGTGCAACCTGAAAACTGGAAAGTGGTCTCTCAAAAGCAGCCAACCGCTGAGCAGATGCAAGAGTTAATCTTCACTTGGAAAATCTGTCGCCACATTAAATCTAATGCGATCGCGATTACCAAAAACTTAACTACCATCGGTCTCGGTGCAGGTCAAATGAATCGAGTTGGTTCGATCAAAATCGCCATCGATCAAGCAGGTGAACAAGTTAAGGGTGCATTCCTAGCTAGCGATGGATTCTTCCCATTCGATGACTCAGTGCGTACTGCCGCCGCCGCAGGAATTATAGCGATCGCCCAACCAGGAGGGAGTATGCGTGATGCTGATTCCATCAAAGCCGCCGATGAGCTTGGCTTGATCATGGTACTCACAGGCGTGCGCCACTTTCTGCATTAAGGTTCTAAGACCCTCACCCCTAGCCCCTCTCCCTTTGGGAGAGGGGGCTGGGGGGTGAGGGCGACACACAATCTGGGTTTTCTTATCCATCTGCAATCAACAAAAAACGAATATGTTCCATCCCTTTCTCAGCACGGAGAGTTTGGACTTGAGCAGCAAGTTTGGTACTAGCGATAATCACATCTGGTTGAGAGGCGATCGCACTCGCGCGTAAATCATCTTGAGGAGAGATTGTGGCAGGAAGAAAGCCCTGATTTTGGAGCATTTCCATTAACAAATTAATAGAAACAAAATTCTCATCGATTACTAAAATCTTCTTCCCTTTGGCAGTTTTACTAGATAGTAATAGCTCAACTTCTCGCATCAAAACAACCATATCAAGGGGCTTAGTCACATAACTATCGATCCCGAAATGCAAGCCGCGATCTTTATCATCTAGTACCGACACAATAATAATCGGAATATCTAAAGTGGCAGGATCGGATTTGAGAATTGCCGCCACGTCATAGCCACTGATGCCTTGCATGATAATGTCCAGCGTGATCAGATCAGGGCGACTTTCACGAACCTTGG
>JAYTWB010000380.1:0-5376 GCA_043743655.1 Cyanobacteriota bacterium
GGTTATCGTTATTGGGATGAGAGTCAAAATCCTGTCTATAAGATGTTTCTGGGATAATTAATTAAGCGCAGGGTCATTGCTTAGCGGGGAAATGCCATATGTTGACAGGAGAAAAAAATGTGTGGAATTGCTGGTATTTTAACTATCTCATTGCAAGATGCGACTGAGCAATATATTCAAACAATGCAAACTGCTTTGGAACATCGTGGTCCAGATGATCGCGGTATTTATCGATCTGAAAATCGTCATATTGCTTTAGCACATACACGTCTCTCGATTCTTGATCTTAGTCAAAATGGACATCAACCGATGTCTATTGATTCACGTTACTGGATTACATTTAATGGCGAAATCTATAACTTTATTGAATTAAGAAACAAGTTAGAAAGTGAAGGAGAAACCTTTTTTTCACATACAGATACAGAAGTTATTCTGAAACTTTATGCTAAGTATGGTGAAGGATGTTTAAAACTTTTGAGAGGAATGTTTGCTTTTGCGATTTGGGATGATCACGAAAAAGTATGTTTTATTGCGCGTGATCCGTTGGGCATTAAACCGCTTTATTATTGGCAACAAGGCTCGACTTTGATATTTGCTTCAGAGTTACGCACGCTCATCGCGACAGGGGCTATTCCCAAAAAAATTAGTCCAATTGGGTTGTATACATATTTGACGAACGGTGCGGTTTCAGACCCCTGGACAATGATCGAGGGCGTTAAATGTCTCGAAGCAGGAACTAGCCTAATTTGGAAATATGGTGAAATTCAGCAAGAAAAATATTGGCAAATTAGCTTTGATCCGTCTTTAGTGAGTCCATCTAATCAGTCAATTAGTGTAAGTGATGCGATCGCCAAGACGCGATTAGCTCTGCTAGATAGTGTTAAACATCATTTTATTAGTGATGTGCCAGTCGGAGTATTTTTGAGTGGGGGCATTGACTCCACGGCGATCGTGGCGATCGCTCGACAAATCCAAGCAAATGACCAAGCTGATAAATTATCCACTTACTCGATTGTATTTAATGAAGAACAATGGAATGAAGGATCGCTAGCCCAACAAGTTGCTCAAGACTTTGACACTAAACATACCGAATATTTGATTACCGCTGATATTGGGAAGAGATTATTACCAGATTTTTTGCGATCGCTTGATCAACCAACTATTGACGGATTTAATACATTTTGTGTGTCGCAAATAGCGAGTCAGGACAATATGAAAGTGGTGCTATCGGGACTCGGTGGTGATGAGATGTTTGGTGGATATAGCACATTCCAACAAGTGCCAAATATCGTGAAACAGCGACAGAAAATAGCTTTTTTTAAGGCGATCGCAGGATTAGTGGGTAATGGCTTAGAAAGATTTAGCAATTCACCCAAATATCGGCGACTTGGAGCATTTCTCGCTAAAGAAAACTCACTTAATAATGCTTATGGATTAGCACGCGGAGTTTTTAGCGATCGCGAAGCTTATCAACTTGTGCAGTTTTATCTAGGTGATGAGGCTAGAGATCGCCTCCAAACTGAAATCATCAATTTCGCTAAAGTCGAAGATCAGAGTCATGCAAATTTCCCCACTACCGCAGACGAAATTTCTTACCTAGAATTAAGTCGCTATATGCGTAATCAGCTATTGGGCGATAGTGATGTAATGAGCATGAAATGGGGGCTAGAACTAAGAGTTCCCTTTGTCGATAGTCAGCTATTCTCAGAGATAAGTACAATTCCCGCGGCAATCCGTTTAGGGAAAGGGAAACAACTACTAAAGGAAGCCATCCCAGAAATTCCTAGTTATATTACCAACCGACCAAAAAGAGGTTTTACCTTTCCATTTGAGCTTTGGATGGAACAAGAATGGCGAGACTATACGATGCATATCAAAGCACCGCCTGATCTGCCTTTGCCTCCTAAGCAATGGTATAGACGCTGGAGTTTAGCTGTTTTAGAACATTGGCAACAAAACGTTTTAGGATAGACCGCAAAGCGCTCTATCTGGTTATGCTATGGCGTTCCAGTTATGCCCCATAACTCTTTATATCTTGCTTGGGAAGTATTATGTCTATCAAACAAAAGATGAAAGTTCTGCATGTAATTCCTTCAGTGGCAGCTGTGCGCGGCGGTCCTAGTCAAGCCGTGATTGAGATGGTGTACGCCTTGCGATCGCAAAATATTGATGCCGAGATCGTCACAACTAATGACAATGGCAAAGATTTATTAAATGTGCCTTTGTATCAACTAAGCGATCGCCTAGCTGAATACGCCAATGTGCCAATTCGCTTCTTTCCCAGATTTTCGCCAAATATAAATGCTGTGCGCGAGTTTGCATTCTCAAGTTCGCTAACAACTTGGCTATGGCAACATATTACCGAATATGACTTAGTTCATGTTCACGCAATTTTTTCTTATACTTCCACAATCGCCATGGCGATCGCGCGGATCAAAAATGTCCCTTTTATCAATCGTCCACTAGGACAACTATGTGAATGGTCATTGACTCAAAGCAAACTTCGCAAGCAAATCTATCTCAACCTGATCGAACGTTCCAACTTACTGCATAGTAAATCACTCCACTTTACGGCAGAACAAGAAAAAATAGAATTTAAGCAATTAGGATTAAATATTCCTAGTTTTGTATTGCCCCACGGAGTGCATATCCCAACTTTAATTCCTGATGCTAAAGCTCAGTTGCGCGAAATACTTCAAATTCCTGATCATCGTCCGATCATTCTATTCATGTCGCGTATCCATCCCAAAAAAGGATTGGAATATCTTATTTCTGCTCTCAGTAAATTAAAAGAATCTCATCAAGAATATTCTCATCAAAAATATAACTTTGCTTTGGCGATCGCAGGTAGCGGCGATTCGGATTATGTTGATCAGATTAAAGAGCTGTTAAAAAAACATAACCTCAGCGATCGCACTCATATGATTGGCTTTGTCAAAGGTGAAACTAAAAATCTTTATTTGCAAGGTGCTGACCTATTTGCGCTCACCTCACATTCTGAAAACTTTGGCATCGCCGCCATTGAGTCTCTTGCCGCAGGCACACCCGTTCTAATTACTGATGGTGTGGCGATCGCGCCAATGGTGCAAGAACAAGAAATTGGTTATGTCACCAAATTAGATGTCGAGGCGATCGCCTTGACAATCCAAGAATTTTTCGAGCAGTCACATAATGCCAACCCAAAAGGCGATCGCGCCCGTCAATATATTGCCGAACATTACAGTTGGACTAAGATCGCTGAAAACTTGGCAAAAATGTATATTAATTTTACATATTAATTTTAAATACTAATTTTGACTGTCGTCACCACTTACCTATTCACGCTTTGCTTTGGCATCGTTTTCTACCCAAGCAATTACTTGGGCTACGGTTAATTGCTCAATATGCACGCTGCAATCTTGCGCGATCGCCACTAGAGCCTTCATCGCCGAAATCACCATCCGTGTCAAAAACTTTTCATGGCTAGAAAGATGTGCTGATGTGACTTCATCTTCTCTGATGTCAGCAAACTCTAAATCAGGATGGGGGGAAGCCCATTTTAAAAATGCGGCTTCTTCACCTTGATCGCGGCGAATTTGAGAATCAACTTCAATCCAATCCACAATTTGATTGGCTGACAAATCTTCCGCATGAATATTCATGTCTTCAGAAATTTTGATGATGATCCGCATTGATGAGATTGTGATGCGAGTCATAAATTGTTCCATTGTCGAAAGTTTGGCTCCATTGATTTGATGAGCCTCTTCTAACGTCAAAAACTGGATTGGGTCTTGAGGAGTTGACATAAGAATTTTGTTGCAGAGAATTTTATTGCAAAGTGCGCTTATATGTAAAACCCAAATTTTTTAAGAGAGGCACTTTGCGCTGCTCTTAAAAAATTTGGGCTGAGTAAAGTTAAAAACCAATGATTTGCAAAAATCCTTTGTCGGTGATTAGTTCGATGCCGATTAGAAGTACAAATCCAATCATTGCTAAGCGTCCATTGATTAATTCTGCATATTTGGTAAATCCAAAGCGACTTTCACCTTGCTCGACATACATTTTTGGCTCGATCGCCCAATTATTTAATATTCCCCGATCGTCTTTGGTAAAAGCTGTGCGGGCTTTGGCTGGTTTTGTCATTTATTTTTATCCTTTTATTTATTTTATAGCTGAGCTACATGAATCTTAACACTCCATCTTATCGCTTAATGGCGTTATCGAACATCAAATAAGGGAGATAGCGATCGCCTGTAAATTAACCTGTAAAATCAGGGAGAGAGCAAAGCGCTCCCTGATTTTTAACTTTTGTTTGTCTAATTTTTGATTGTTATGTCCCACTTTTCCCATTTATTTGTGCATTGGCAAGCTACTCTCAACTGGTCGCCAAGCTCTGACCAGCTTGACCAATTTGAAAAGCTGTATGAGCTTGTTCTAGCGGGCAATAGCCAACAAAATCTGACAAGGATCACAGCGACAGATGATTTTTGGGAGAAACATCTCTGGGACTCATTGCGCGGCGTACTTGCTTATTGGGATCAAGAAGATATTCAGGTGATTGATATCGGTACGGGTGCTGGTTTCCCGGGATTGCCGATCGCGATTGCGAAACCATCTTGGCAAGTGACACTGGTCGATAGCAAACAAAAAAAGGTTGCCTTTGTAGAGCAGACAATCCAAGATTTGCAATTAGCTAATGCGATCGCTCAAGTGGGACGCGCTGAAGACATTAATAAAATTTCTGCATACAAAAAAAAGTATGACTTAGCCCTTGTGCGTGCCGTGGGTAAGCCAGACATTTGCGCTAACTATTGTTTGCCATTTTTAAAAAATAATGGCACTGCAATTCTCTATCGTGGTCAGTGGTTACCCGAAGAGAGCGAGCAGCTCGACATATTTTGTGAGGAGCAAGAACTACAAGTGGTCAAGCAAGATCGCTTTCAAACCCCCCTTACCTCAGGTATCCGCCATAGCGTCTACCTCTCACCGAGTCTCTCAGCTAGTGCGGCTAGCGTTCAACCTCCATCTCCAATTCGTAAGGCGAGGCAAAATTAGATGAGTCATATAAAAATCGAATAACTTCTTCTTCGAGACGGTGAACATTATGGGCTTCTACGGCATTAGTAGCGCGCAGAGCTGATAAGTAACCATCTAGAAAAAGTCTCATCTCATCGGTAGAACGATAACCACGCTCAGACAATTCGACTAAGGAGTCGGTAATCTTTTGATAATGACGAATGGAAATCGTGTCTTGGAGCATAGGTCAAGCTGGGAGTAACTTCCGTCCTAGATGTAATTGTAATTCTATCACTTTGAGAAATCAAAAAATAGCATAGGTTAAGTAACTAGGCATAAGTAACCTAAAAACCAAAAGGGTTGTTCCGCCCGCTACGCGGG
>JAYTWB010000381.1:0-6225 GCA_043743655.1 Cyanobacteriota bacterium
GATGGAGGCTCAATTAGGACTAGGTAATGCATATCAACAAATGGGATGGGCGGAGCTAGCGATCCCCTGTTTTCAGACCGCCCTAGAAATTGCCCCCGATCGCTTTCTGGCTGAATATCATTGCAAGCTAGGAGATAGTCTCAAAGCGCGAGGTAGAACGGTAGAAGCGATCGCCAGTTATGAAAGGGCGATCGCCACAAATCCTGACGAGGTGGATGGCTATCGCGCGATCGCTCAAGTATATTTGGAACAACACGATCCAGCATTGGTCAGCGCAATTTATGAACGTGCAGATGCTCGCCAACTTTTGCAGGGCAAGGATTACAACACTCTGGGGGTGGCGTGGATGCAAAAGTTTAATTCGGCAAAAGAGCTAGATTTGGTGAAGACGGCGATCGCCTGTTTTGAACAAGCGATTCAGATTGATCCTAGCTATGCTGATGCCCATTGCAATCTCGGTAGTGCTTTTATCCATCAAGATCAAATCAAAGATGCAATTCTTGCTTACAAGGAAGCGATTGACATTGAGCCAAATTTTGCTCAACCCTATTTCAATCTTGGCATTCTCTTAAATAACATTGGCAAGGTCGATGAAGCGATCGCTTGTTTTGAATCAGCGATTTCACTTATCCCAGATTCGGTAGAGGCTCATCAACACCTCGGTAAGCTTTTACAACGCCGTACGGGCTAGATAAGATAGGCGGTGCAAAGTGCCGCCTATCTTATAAAATCCTTAAAAAGGAACTGGTATTTGTAAATGGATTATTTCTCGCGATCGCGGATGCCGAAAAGATAACGCGCGCGCATGCAGATGTAATCGAGTGGTCGCCGCCTCGCAACCATATAGGCGATCGCCTAAAATCGTGATTCCCAATCCTTGAGTATCCGCCGCATGGACTCGCAGTTGATGCGTGCGTCCTGTTAAGGGGATAAATTCAATTCTGGGATAGTTTGCTTCAGCTTGCAACACCTGAAACTGCGTGATACTCGGCTTACCCCGTTGGAAGTCAACTTGCTGATAGGGGCGATTTTCAGGATTTCCCCACAAAGGCAAATCAATCGTACCGCGATCGCTCTTAATCTGGTCAAATATCTGGGCAGATAGCAAAGCTTCATAAATTTTGTAAATCTGCCTCTCTTGAAATTGCCGATTAAGATCACGAAGAGTCTCCAGATCACGCGCAAACAGCAGAATTCCTGAAGTCTGGCGATCAAGTCGATGCACAGGATAGATTAAGCTTGCGTCACCTAATAACTGCCGTAAGCGGCTGATGACACTATCCTGAGTATCTAAATATCGCCCTGGAACAGATAGAAGTCCTGCGGGTTTAGCGATCGCGATGAGATGTTCATCTTCATAAATAATTGGGAGAGAACTCTCTAAGTTTTTGCCAAAATCTTGATTAGGCAAATGTTTATCTTGGAAAGACCTAGCTGAGTAAGCCTGTTTTCCTGACAACAAAAATCCCATCAATGGCTGACATCTCTCCACGCAAGCCCCATAAAACTTACCCTGAATCTTATAACCATCAGCAGAAGGACTCCCCCACCAAAACTCCGCCATTGCTAGAGGCGTAAAATTATGTTTTGCCGCATAATCTAATAACTTCGGCGCGCAGCAATCACCCATTCCTGTCGGCATTGAGCCTTCCGTAATTAGTTGCCGTAGCGATCGCGTTTCTCCTGCAAAATTGGTTAATACATAGGCGTTGTGCATTTGAGCCTGCAAAGTACGCGACAGTTCACGGCGCTGTTGTTTAAGAGCTTGCATCTGCAAGTCAGCAAGCGCGATCGCTTCTTGCAATGGCTGTAAAACTTGATCACGATCGCGCTTAAAATCTTGTCTAGTTCTTTTTTCCTGCTGACTTTGATGATCCATATCTCGCCCTAAATCTTGCAAAGCAACTAATTCTGTAAAGGATGATTGGGTTAGCTGCGATCGCTTGATTTTTCGTTGTTGCTTAGAAATTTGATGATGCTCTTGGATAATTTGTAGTTTTGCGGCGTACTCTTGCGATCGCTGTAGATATTGCGATCGCGCGGGGATTTGGCTTAGCTCAATTAGTTTTTGCTTAATTGTGACAAGGCTCGCTAAAGTTAATGACTCCTCAAGCGCAATTTTTTCTCGACCTGCGATCGGTGGAACCCATCCTGCGATCTCACTTTCTCCATTTAATAAGCCTGAAAAAGCTTTGAGAACCGCTTGCTCTCCCGTTGGCAATTCTACTAATAAAATTCCATACATTTTGCCCTCACAGAGACTTAGCAAAGTTGGATCGGGAGTAGTCCAACTAGGTGTCTTTGATAGCTTTTGCATTAAATCTTTAGCGATCGCTTCCGATTGCAAAGTTCTCGGCAATCGCAATCTGGCTCCACCAGATGGACAGATACCCTCATACCAATAAGTGACTTCTTGATCATTCTCTGAACCAAGTATCATGACAGTATCTAATACTTCTGTATCCAATATTTCGGCGCTATGAGTCACCCCAGTAATCCCTTTCTCAAACTCAACTACGAACCCTCGATCGAGTCCCTAGAAGACTATCACGACATTGTGACCGCCGCCGAATATCCGATGCACAAATTGCGCTGGCGCAACGATGATCTGCTACCAGCGATCGCCCTCGCTCCAGATCAAGTTAGCGATGATGACTTCATCGAAGCCTTTGGACATTTTCAATCAGTGCGCCCCTTCCTTGCTCTGCGCTATCACGGTTACCAGTTTGGAGAATACAACCCGCAACTTGGTGACGGACGCGGATTTATCTATGGACAAGTGCGTGGAATTGACAACCAACTCTACGACTTCGGCACAAAAGGCTCAGGACGCACTCCCCACTCGCGCACTGCTGATGGTCGTCTTACCCTCAAAGGCGGTGTCCGCGAAATCATCGCCTCCGAAGCATTACATCGCATGGGTGTAAAAACTTCTCGCTGCCTCAGTCTCATTGAGACAGGTGAAGACCTCTGGCGCGGGGATGAGCCATCACCCACACGATCAGCCGTCATGGTGCGCTTTTCGCGATCGCACATTCGATTTGGCACCTTTGAGCGCTTGCAGTGGCTGAGCCGTCCCGACCTGACTCGCAAATTGCTAGATCACGTTCTCCAAATTTATTATCCACATCTTTGGGGAAAAGAGAATCAAGATCAAGAGTTCTATCTAGAACTAGTCGAAAGAGTGGCAACTCTCTGCGCTCAATGGATGGCAGCAGGATTTTGTCATGCCGTTCTCAATACTGACAATATGTCAATTACAGGTGAAAGCTTTGATTATGGGCCATTTGCATTTATTCCCACCTACGATCCTCGATTTACTGCTGCTTACTTCGACCATGCAGGTCGTTATAGCTATGCTAATCAGCCAGCCGCTTGCTATTGGAATCTCGAAAAGCTCCAAGCCCCGCTTGGTCTAGTTCTGAATAAAGATGATCTACAACCATCATTGCTAAAGTTTAAAGACTTCTATCGCACGGCTTATTGCTCAATCATGCTAAAGCGCTTAGGATTTGCCAGTCTCTCAGAACCTGAGACCGAAGACTTGATTGGAGCCACTTTAGAATTACTTTCAGTTGCTCAAGTAGTCGGCTATAACCAATTCTTTGTCAAGCTTCGTCAATCCTTCCAAATTAATTGGCGCGAAGATGCTCACAAAATATTTGAGAACCATGATTGGGAACTAACCGATCAACAAAAGCCGCTATTGGATAAATGGCGAGTTGTCTATCATCAACTTCTCATTCGTCTGCCGATCGCGGAAATGGCAAATATTGCTCAACAACTAGAGCAATCTAATCCCACGATGATTTTCTTGCGTCCTGAAATCGAGTCAATTTGGGAACGCATCACTATTGATGATGATTGGCAACCGTTTTATAGTGCGATCGCCCAGCTAAAAAACTAAACTAATCGGACAAACGTTGCTTAAGACTCTCAGCAATCTTTGTCCCCAAATACTCAGGAATCAAATTCTCATTCGGACCCAACAAATATAAAATTAAGCGTGTCCGCGCACGCACAACCAACAAATTAGCATTCACGACTAATAAATCCTCTTGCCAAATCGCATTCATTACCTTATAGAACAGCCCTGGCTGACTATCTGCCTCGACTACCAACGCTGGCAAATGAAATACGCGATCAACATAAAAATTTGTTTCCACCTTCTTAAGTCCGCTATCGAGATTAAACTCCACCGACAGCATCTCCTCTACTTCAAAGTTTCCCAGTAGAGTTTCTTTGATCGCTTTGCGTACATTTGCCGCTGTCTTCAGGGGTAGAACCTTCCCTCCACGAGAGATTACTAACTTAATAAATACCAACATCGGCGTATGTATCTGACCATACAAGCTGAGACTATGGATCGTTAAGCCATAAGCCGCTAACACACCAAAAATATCATTGAGAAGAAAAGATTGATTACGATAAGCAAAATAAAGCACGCTCTTACTGCTCTCAGACCGTAGCTCGATCACCGCTTCTTTAGTCTGATAAAGCTGATAAGCCAAGCGCAAATTTTGTAACTGAATTTCACTACTTACAAACTGCTCATAAAACTGCGGAAAGCTAGTATTAAAACGCTTAAGTAACTCTACCGTTGAGGTTTTTAGTCCATATGTCATTGACAACCTCCTGATCGCTTACAGACATATTTCCAAGATGTCGCGACCCACAATATTAAACTTGCAATTGAATATGTATAGTCTCGAAATAGCGCAATCAGATTTAACATTGATTGTTTTAAAAGTACTTATCTTAAAAATGCAAAATCCAGAGGACGGCAATGATGCCCTAATTTTAGCAACATAAGGACAGGACGACTTAAAAGCCGCTTTCCGATCTTGATTGCGATACAATCAGAAAAATGTTTAGAATATTATTCATAGATCAGGCGATCGCCATACACAAATGGGGCAAATGGGGTTCTGGAAAAGCTTATTTGGTTCGGACACCCTCGAACCTACAAAAAAAACAAAACTTCGCCAAGTGCCAAACCAAAGCGGACTAATTTTTTTTAGCACCGAAAAAGATATTGACTTGTACGAGCTAGAAGAGTTATGTGACGCTGTGGGCTGGGCGCGGCGACCAATTCGCAAGGTTCGCATTGCCCTCCAACATAGTTTTATCGTCCTCACCATGTGGGAGCATCGCGGTGGATTCAAGCGTTTAATCGGTTTTGCTCGCGCCACCTCCGACTATGCTTTCAACGCCACATTATGGGATGTGGTCATTCATCCAGAATTTCAAGGGCGTGGCTTGGGCAAAGAGATGATGGAAGAAATGATTAAGGAGTTACGCAAAGCCGACATCAGCAATATCAGCCTGTTTGCGGATGCTCATGTAGTTGAGTTTTATTCACAACTCGGTTTCAATGCTGACCCCGAAGGCATCAAAGGTATGTTTTGGTATCCGTGAAAAGATCAAAAAAGAAACACTTACTATCTCTTTTTTGATCTTTATCTATGCTAAGCTAGACAAGCTTAATTTTTTGATTTTTTATATCTACGACTATGCCTAAAGCTGGAATTCACCCCACATGGTATCCCGAAGCAAAGGTTGTTTGCAACGGTGAAGTAGTAGCAACCATTGGTTCTACTCATCCTGAAATTAATGTCGATGTATGGTCGGGCAATCACCCTTTCTATACGGGTACACAGAAGATTATTGATACTGAAGGTCGCGTAGAACGTTTCATGCGTAAGTACGGGATGTTTGAAGAACCTGCCAAAGAAGAAATTGCTAAAGACGCAGAATAGGTATAGCCCAAACTTAGGATCAATCTGGGTCAATCTGGGTCAATCTGGGATTATTTTTTGGTTTTCCTGTTGGTTGCCATTTCTTGGTTGCCCCTATTGGTTGATCAATACTTGTTGATCAATATCTAGCGATCTTTTTTCACGTTCTTTTGCCATAATTCCAAGCCCATGCCTGCTGCTTATTTAATTCAGAAGCTCGAATCTGTTGAGCAAACTTTCAATGAACTGACTCGTCGAATGGGTGATCCTGATGTGGCAACCGATCATGGCGAGTTTCAGCGCATTGCGAAGGTGCGTGCTTCGTTAGAGGAGACAGTCTTGACTTACGAGACTTTTCGGAAAGCGGAGCAGGACTTCAAGGAGTCACAACAAATTCTCAAAGAGTCTAATGATCCAGAACTGAAAGAAATGGCATCTATGGAAGTCGATGAGTTATCGACAACCTTAGATGAGCTAGAGCAGAAGC
>JAYTWB010000382.1:0-5190 GCA_043743655.1 Cyanobacteriota bacterium
GAACCTGTCAAATCAACATTACCGCCATAGGCTCCAAAGCTACCCGTAGTTAGATTTATGGCATAAGCAGGTGTCGATTGTGGTTTTTTGCTGATCAGGTTAATCGTGCCACCAGGAGCGAGAGTTCCAAACAGCGAGGAGCCAGGTCCTTTGAGAATCTCGACACTTTCAACATCAGTAAGGGTGCGAAAATATCCATTGATAGCTAAGCCGTCAGGAACGCCGTCTCTTAGAAAACTTTGGGTTAAGCCACGAATGCTGTAGGTATTGGCAAAACCATAGTTGCTTTGACTGGCTTGTTGAACGCTAGGAGCGCTCCTGATGATCGCGTCTAGGGTGGTGGAGCCTGTGTCTTTGATCACTTGTTGCGGAATCACCTGCACTGAGGCAGGAATGTCTCGCAAAGGTGTATCAGTTTTGGAGCCAGTAGAAGGGCGGCGCTGACGATCGCCTGTTACGGTAATGTCTTCTTCTTGATCGTTAGGTGTTGCTTGCGCGATCGCCGCTGAGGTGATCACTAGCCCCTTAGCCCCAGAGCTAATTTGGGCGGTGGGCAGAGCCTCAACTCCTGTCATCATTACGCGCACATAGCTGGCATTGGCTTGCGTCACCGAGATACTAGCAATCCCCTTTGCAGGACTTGCCGCTACAAATTCTTTGGCATCTTCTAATGAGAGCTTGGCATTAGGAATATCAAAGTACAAGATATTGCCCTGACTTTGAGCGGTGGGTAAAGAAATATTGCCTGCCGCTGTTTCTAAGATCACTTCAAGACTCTCACTAGCCTTGTTTACTTTCACCGCCGTGATCGTGATCGCTGGTTTTTGAGCTAATAAATCTTTGGCTGTAGTCGATCTTGGGGTTAGTTCACCCACAGACAATGTTTCTACTTGTTGAGAACTACTACTAACTTTATCTTGAGAAAGATTTGTATTACTAGATTGAGCTGGGCTATAAGCAGGTAAGCCAACTAATGAGGCAGTAGTGGCAATCCATACATAGAAAAACAGACGGGGACTAAGCGATCGCAACATAAAATTCATATAATTCCTCACATAGACGCATCAAGCTTTCCCCACACAACCTCAAGGTTTTGTAGGGATAAAAACTTATTAAAACTAATTTTTGATTAGTCTAAAAAACATATCAAACAAATGCTCATTAATGCAACTAATTAGCAATAATTTGTTATGAGCTTTTTTTAAGCTAGTTTTTGCGATCGCAATTATTTAGTGATTAATCTTTGAGTCTGTTCTTTGTTTGCCGCTCGATGCCACTTTCGCGCTACCAACATTTTTGTACCTGTCACCAATAGTAGTAAAGGAACAATTCCTACAAACACATAAAGAATACGAGAAGGTAATCCTGCGATCGTGCCGAAGTGTAAATTAGCGATCGCGATTAGTACACTAAAAGAAGCATTAGGTTTTAGAACTTTATTAGCTGATAAAACTTCACCGCTATAGCGATCGATTTGGACTGTACTGAGATCAAATCGCCCTGTTTCTTGTTCAGCGAAATGCTTGGTAATCGTAAATTCGCGAGGCTGCTTTTCATTGAAAGATACAGAGACGGTTTTCCCATTAGGCATAGCAGCATCAGCTTTTTGAAGTAATTGGCTTAAGGCGAGTCCTTTCGAGATGCGTTCCACCGCAGGCTGATCAGGAACAGGTTGTGCGGCTACTTCTTTAGCATTTAAAACAGGAAGAAGATGCAGAAGCGTAATTATCACACCTGTGACTGCGAGAATTGCTAAAAAAAGTTGGGAAATCATCCCTGAAACTTGATGTAGATCGAAGCTCAGCAGTGATGTAGGCGCATTCCAGCGAATCGTAAAACCCGACCGCAACTTCCGCCAACCTGTCCACAAGATTACACCTGTGATCGACATTAGAAGTAAAGCAATTCCCACCACAATCAGAATAATTAGACCAGTATTACCTAAAAAAAGCTGATGATGGAGTGTATACAGAAATCCTGTTAAGGAGTATTCCCAAACTCGCTCTCCTAAAACTGCACCTGTATAAGGGTTAACAAAAGTTTCCAGTCGATGTCCATTCTTGTCTGTCATCGTGACCGTATAAGTTCCATCAGTCTGTTTCGGAAAGCTCACAGATTGGATCGGTAGATCAGGATGAGCTTTCTGCACAGGCGTGAGAATATCATCAAAGGGAACACCTGTTTGTTGAACAGCAACGCTATAAAGTGACTGATTAATGGCATGGTCTATTTCATCATGAAAGACAATACTGCCGCCAGTAAGACTCACAATCACGAATAATAGTCCCATCACTAAACCGATCGAACCATGTAGCGATCGCACTAAATTACGGAGTTTCATCTTTTACCTCTTGATTACATATTGTCAGTAAAGATTCTAAAAGTGCCGCTTTGCAGTACTTTTAGAATCTTTACTGGGTTTAATATCAGTGCTTTGTGCCGTACTTATTTATTTCAAATTCATTTCATCGTAAATATTCCAAAATCTTTGACAACTTCACCTGCTTCCAACTTGTCCACACCCTCAACGATCGCGACTAAATCACCATCAGCAGTAGAAATTTGCAGGTTCCCTTCCTTCGGTGTCAATTTGTATTGGCTTAGTTCTCCAGCTAAGACAATGATATCTTTGGACTTCGTGAAGTTTTGGATGCGGGCATAGTCAGCATCACCTTTACCAACATAAAATGGTTCAGATTTAGGATTGACTGGGGTAATGAAACTACCAAGAAGGAACTCATTCCCACCGCCGCCTTTATTACCAATCAAAACATCCATTTCTCCTTTGCCGAGACTCTGAGGGCGTAAAGGGAAAGGCACTTTTTTATCTTTAACAACCTCAAGCCTTACACCGACAAAGTGAGCGTGCTTGCCATAACCCAAGCCCTGCACGGTGTCATTCCCACTTGTACCTGTATAAAAAGTTTCATAGTCCTCACCATCAGGCTTTTTGGCAGTTTTGCCAACTGTGGTGAAATGTTCCAGCCCTGATTTGTACTTACCTCGTTTAATCAAATCAGCAACATCAGAATTAGCCATTAAATACACGTCTTCATTGAAGTTTGCGGATTCTTTTGGGATAGAGGGAGTAGTTTTTGCGGTGACTGAAGGTGTAGCTGCAGGAGATTTTGCGGCGGTCGTTGCTGCTGGTGGGGTTTCTGTTTGGCAGGCGGTGATGGCGATCGCTAGGCTAAAAATGATGATAGAGATCGAATAATTTTTCATGATATGTAGTTAGTGTTAATTGTTTTTTGAGTTTTCGACTTGAGCGATCGCGATCACTTACAATTTCAGTTAATCAAAACTGCAATGAAACAGAACCAACTACGGTAAAGGGATCGCCAAAGGTATTGCTTGAAGATCGACTACCCGCCGTACTTTCTACATATTTGACATTGCCAATGTTTTTGAAATTAAGTCCAAATCGCCATTTGTCACGCTTATAGAAAATTGCGGCATCGGTGGTCAAGTAGCTACCAAGAGAAAAGTTATTATCAAGATTGCCTTGGCGATCGCCGACATATTTCAAGCCAAAGCCAAAACCTAACCCCTGTAAATCCCCACTCTGAATCTCATAGGTTGTCGACAAGCTGGCACTCTGGCTAGGTATTCCAAACAACTTGTTGCCCACAAGGGTAGAATCGCTATCAGCCGTAACTTCGCCATTAATATAGGCATAGGAAGCAATGATATTCCATCCAGTCGATAGCTCACCTGAAATATCAAACTCTAACCCGCGACTACGCTGCTCTCCAGTGGCGATCGAAAAGAGCGGAAAATTGGGATCAGTTACAGGAACATTTGTCTTGGTAATGTCGAAGTATGCAAGGGTGGCAAAGAGTCTATTCGCCACCACATCTGCTTTAACCCCAACCTCATATCCCCTACCTCTCTGTGGGTCTAAAGGTGTTCCTGTAGCAGTTGTTCCTGAATTCGGTGTAAAAGACTGAGAATAGCTACCATATAACGAAATCGCATCGGTGAGTTTATACAACAGTCCCAATCGAGGCGTGAACGCACTTGCCTCTATGCTGCTTTCGCCAGCGAGGGTTGCTGAACCTGGTATGTTGATCGTCTTTTGAGAAAAGGTATCATAACGAAAACCTGCAAGTAGTTTCAAATTTTCAAAAATCGAAACCTGATCTTGGAGATAGAAACCGAGACTATTACTGGCTGAGGTATTGCCACCAAAGCCTAGCAGCGAATCTTTAGTAGGCTTGGCAAATCCGTAAGTTGGGTTGAATAAATTGAGTGGTTGGAAACCAAAATTAATCGCCGAGAAAAGTCGTGAATTCTGATAAACATAATCTATCCCTGCGAGCAGTGTATGTTTAACATCACCTGTGGCAAATTCACCAGTTATATTAGTTTGGAAAGTATAGTTCCTCTTCTGGGAATTCTGAGTACCTGGAACCCGAAATACAGTAGAAGTTGCTTCGTTAAAAGCCAATGGCAGTAAGACCACACCAAAATCGTATTGGGCAGATGTATAACGGAAAGCATTACGCAGCTTCCAATTTGCATCAAAACGATGCTCAAGATCATAACCAATATTTAATGTTTGACTAGCAACTGTGTCGCTAGGTTCGCCAATGATGCGATCGCGTGGCACATCGGCAACGGATTTACCAAAAGCAGGCACTCCAAAGTCAGAAGGACGACTAACGTTAGAGTAGTCTAGGGAAATTTTGAGATCGGTTTGATCGCTAATTTTCCAAGCGATCGTGGGGGCAATAAAATATTTGCGATCGGTTTCTGTGAAGTTCGACCGACTATTAAAGCTTTGGAACAAACCGTTCAATCGGTAAAGCACTTTGCCATCATCAGACAAAGGACCAGTAAAATCAAATCGAGGTCTCACAAAGCCACGACTGCCTGCTTGGAGTTCCAATTCATAAAATGGAGTCGCTAAGGGCTTCTTTGACACCAAGTTAATCAATCCACCAGGCTCGATCGCTCCATACAAAATTGAGGCTGGTCCTTTGAGGACTTCGATCTGCTCTAAATTGGCAACCTCAAAATCTGGCTGGGTATCCGCTTCTCCAGGAGCGCCCGATCTTCTAAATCCATCCAATAGCACTGGTGCGCTAGAAAAACCCCGAATACTGAACGTGCCGCCACTCCTTCCTGATACATTACCTGCGTAAGTAACTCCACTGACGTTCCCAACTGCATCTTTGACTTGGGTAA
>JAYTWB010000383.1:0-3294 GCA_043743655.1 Cyanobacteriota bacterium
TACTGGCAATAATCTAACTTGGTAAACTTTCCTGCCATTTCTTTTGCTCAAATCCTTCTTCCTTTTTACATCATTTTTTCCTTTGCGTAAGTCCTAAACATATCGCGCTTGCTGAAGAATTACAGAAACCACTTATAATTCATTGTGTGAGAGCTTTTAGCGAATTAATCTCGCTTAAGAGAAAGACTACATCTTCAATTCCTTGGATCATTCATGGATTTCATAAAAAGATAGAAGTATTTCAAGAATTGCTCAAGCATGATTTCTATTTCTCCTTTGGAGCCGCAATTTTAAGCGATCGCTCTCCTGTTATTAAAGCGATCGTGATCGCCCCAAACGGCAGATTTCTGCTCGAAACAGACGATCATACTGACATCACCATTGAGCAAATTTATGATCGGGCTGCCACATTGCGTCATCTTTCATCAGCAACTCTGCAAGAGCAACTATCAGAAACTTATGACCAATTGATCCGACTGCACTGATCCTGGATTAATTTCTACTGGATTAATTGTATCCATACCTAACCCAATCTCACTGAGCAATTCTTGTGCCGCGACTAGCATTTCAGGTTCAAGATTTTTTAAATCTTCGCGAGTACTGAGATAAGTTCTCAGCGCAGTCATCGGATCAAGGACTTCGGCAGTACTGAGATCGGGCATTCTGCTGCGTAGATTTTGGCTGACGACTTCAGGGATGAGCGCATAATTGTGCGCGATCGCCATCGCTTCATGCAATAAGCGATCGTCGATTTGCGCTAACTGTTCCGCCTTGACTTTGTAAATTAATCTGGCGATCGCTTGATCAATCTTTCCTTTTTGAATCGCTTTGAGTAACTTCGCTTGAGGGTCTTCTGACTGAGTCACATCCACTTCTATTGTCCGAAAAGCACGGGTGGGAATTGGACAAAAATCAAACTTGACATTCCCTTTCTGCACTTCTAACCAGCAGTAACCTTTCGACTCATTCTCTTCCCCAAAATCAACCCGCTCAATACTACCTGGATAAACCACCAGTGGCTGCGTGGCAAGGACTTGATGCCGATGCACATGACCGAGCGCCACATAGTCAAATGCCTCACGAGTCAACATCGATAAGGGAATTGTGAATCCTTTCCCAGCCGCTAAAAATCTCTCTGCTCCATAAGTCGCCGTATCCACCATCACATGCGCCAGCATAATCGTTGGCAATTGCGGATCGAGTTGACGGATTTCGGCTTCGATCACAACTTGTAAGCGATCGATCAGAAATTGGCTCACTTCCGTCATCGAAAAGCCTTCAGTTTCAGACTTAGTCAGCAAAGTCGATCGCGTAATCCAAGGCAAAGTAATAATCTGAATATCCCCTGCGCCTGTAGAAATCCGATGCGTAGCGATCGTGTCCCCCACCGTGAAGTTCGGCACAGCAAGGCTGCGATAAATGGCAAGACTCGCGCCACCAATCCCTTGCGAATGTTGATCATGATTGCCAACTAACAGAACTGTGGGAATCCCTGCATCCGCAAGACGGCGAAATTGCTTAGCAAAAGCTTGCTGTACCAATGGCGGCGGTGTCGCATCAGGAAAAGCATCACCACCAAATAGAACTATATCGGCTGGCTCATTAATTGCGCGATCAATACAAATCGTCAGCGCCGCTACAAAATCCTCTAAGCGAGTATTTAGTCCTGTTAGCGGATTGACCTTGCCATGAGTGGTACTTCCCAGATGAATATCGGAGAGATGGAGGACTTTAATAGCCATAATATTATCTTCTTGTCGCCTAGACTTACTCACAATTTCTCTTCACATATCCAACGCCACAATGGATGACTTTTTCCTTTTGCTTGAATCTTTTTGACTTGATTAATCAGCGATCGCTTTTCTCGTTGATTAATTCCCCACAAAATAATTGAACTCTGCCAAACTAAAGTCGAGAGAGTCATCGCCACACATATCGCCAAGCCCAAAAATGGCAAACGGTGAAAAATCAAGCTCATTCGCACTGCTGCCCATGTAAATGCCGCGATCCATAGCTCAATATCTGATCGCATTGCCCAAATGCTCGCCGTCCCCAATGTCAGCCACAAAAATCCATCAAACATCCATCGCAAATAAGTCTGAACTTCGACCAGACGCTGGACTTGACGCTCCAGAAGTTGCTCAGATATTTGCTCATCAAGTGGAACAAGGTCAGAATTATTATCAAGATTCATAATATCTGCGTTTAAAACATCATCATGATAGCTCTAATCATAAAGGCGGCGCATCAGCGCCGCCTTTATGATTTAGTTGGCTTCAAGTGGAGGTTGACTAAGCGGAGAACTCTTTCGACTGCGCCACCAAGCAAGCAAAATACTGGCATTAAAAATGCTGGAATAAGCACCCGATAGAAAGCCGATAATCAAGGCAAGCGAGAAAAACCTCAGGGTCGCACCACCAAATAAGAAGATGGCAACAAGAGGTAAAGTTGCCGTGAGCGTGGTATTGATCGATCGCCCTAAAGTTTGATTAACCGAAGCGGTGACTAACTCATTGAAATTAGAAGTATTGACATCAACTTTCACATTTTCGCGAATGCGATCGTAGATGACCACTGTGTCATTGACCGAGAAGCCGCAAATAGTCAGCATCGCCACGATGAACAAACTATCCACTTCCACACCTAGTGTGAGTCCAAGCACAGCAAACACCCCGACAGTTACTAAGATGTCGTGAAACAGAGCAATAATCGCAAAGGTCGCATAATCTAGCTGAAACCGAAATGCTAAATAAGCACCAATACCCGCGAAAGATAGCCCCAGAGCCAGCAAGCCATTTTTAAGTCCTTGTTCGCCGACCGCAGGACCGACTTCATCAATTTGTGACTTTTTAGGATCGACCTCACCATATTGTTTGAGAGACTCAGTAATCACTCCTTTAAGTTTTTCGCGCTCTTCAGTCGAGAGATGCGCTGTTCTTACCGATATCCCTTTGAGGTCTTTACCCTCAACCAACTGCACCACGCTATTAGTAAAGCCTTTGCTTTCCACCGCTTGACGCACGACACCGACATCGATCGCCTTCCCGCAATTACCCGCATTGCAAGCTAAACCCAGTGTGACGCTAGAGCCGCCCGTAAAGTCGATGCCTAATCGCAACGGTGAGCCGAGCTGCTGAAAAGACACTACCATCGCTACGATCCCAGCCAAAATCACGGCTGTTGAAATCGTGATGTAAAGACGAGCATTTTTGATTACATCTAATTTCATAAGATTGCACCGCTGCTTGTATTGTTTTTACTATCATTCGATTTCTCTTCAGTGGCTGTTTCTAA
>JAYTWB010000384.1:0-3384 GCA_043743655.1 Cyanobacteriota bacterium
AAACAAACCTCTGTCTAGCCTGCCTGAAAACCGCTATATAATCAAATTGTCACCTTTTAAACTACTTACTATGTCTCTAAGTAATCAAAGCGTTAATCAAAATGAATGCGATCGCCCACATCATGTTGTGATCATCGGTGGTGGTTTTGGAGGGTTATACGCTGCCCAAAAATTAGGCAAATCTCCAGTTAAAGTTACATTGATTGACCGCCGCAATTTTCATTTGTTTCAGCCCTTGCTCTATCAAGTTGCTACAGGCAGCCTCTCACCTGCTGATATCGCCTCACCACTGCGGGCTGTTTTAGCAGAAAATAAAAATACCAGTGTCCTCATGGGCGAAGTCGTTGACATCGATCCCCAAGCTCAATTAGTTAAGTTAAAAACTCATTTAGAAGTTCATTATGATTCGTTAATCGTTGCGACAGGAGTGAGTCATCATTATTTTGGTAACGATCAATGGTCAGAGCAAGCACCAGGACTAAAAACTATCGAAGATGCAATTAATATTCGGCGGCGGATATTGAGTGCTTTTGAAGCGGCGGAAAAAACTAATGATCGCAAATTTCAAGAAGCGTTAATGACCTTTGTAATCATTGGCGGCGGTCCAACAGGAGTTGAGCTAGCAGGGACGATCGCTGAGCTTGCCCATCGCACGCTTAGTGAGGAATTTAGTAATATCGATACTAAGAAAGCGCGGATCATCATGATTGAAGGAACTGATCGCGTATTGCCTCCCTATCACGCTGATCTGTCTGCGGCGGCTCAAAAATCTCTGACGGGATTAGGGGTGGAAGTGAGAACTAGCGCTATGGTCACAAATATCGAAGAGCATGTGGTGACATTTAAGTGCGGTGAGCAGATTGAACAGATTCAAGCCCAAACTATCCTCTGGGCGGCTGGGGTAAAAGCTTCTACTATGGGTAAAGTGTTAAGCGATCGGGTTGGGGCTGAATTGGATCGAGTTGGTCGGGTAATTGTGCAACCTGATATGGCGATCGCATCGCATCCCAATATCTATGTAATCGGTGATCTCGCTAACTATCCGCACTTAGGCGATCGACCATTGCCGGGGGTTGCACCTGTTGCCATGCAACAAGGCGAATATGTCGCGCATCATATCCAAGCGAAAATCCTTAAAAAAGAACCAGCTAAATTTAAGTATCAAGATTTTGGCAGCATGGCAGTCATCGGTCGTCATGCTGCGGTCGCTGACTTCAAATTTTTGCGTCTCAAAGGTTGGTCAGCATGGTTTATCTGGACATTTGTGCATATTTATTATCTAATTGAATTTGACAATAAATTAGTGGTGATGATTCAGTGGGGATGGAACTATTTCACACATCGGCGTAGCGCTCGTTTGATTACGGGTAAGTATTTGGAGGTCTTAGAAGAAATGGAAGGAATAAGAATAAGTTCTCTACCAGTTGAAACTAAATCAATCGAGTCTAAAGAGCCAGCGGAAGTCGCTTAAATTAATCTATAGGTCGCCTATAGCTGTCGCCAAGTGTATCAAGAAAAGAATGGCGGCGCGAAGCGCCGCCATTCTTTTCTTGGGTCTTGACACAAGCGATGGCAGCTATATGGTCTGGAGTGATGGAACCAGTGTTTAAAACTGGTAACTGGTGCTGAAATAAACAGCAGCATCTTGAAGGTTGTTACCACGCTCTTGTAAGTTTATAAAGGGAATCGCGGCATCAAGACGTAAAACCAACCGAGAAATTGGTTCAATCGTCACACTCAAACCTCCTGCGGCGAGGAAATTTTGAGATAGAGAAGGAGTCGGGTTAAGTCCACTATTCCAAATTGCACCGAGATCGATAAAGGGAGAAATTTGTAGAAGCGATCGCTTTGACTCTTGATCGCGAATTGCGGTGATGCGAGTTTCTAGACTAAACCTGACCCCATTGTCACCTGAACGCGCATTTTGACGAAATCCGCGTAAGGACTGTGCGCCGCCAATGGTGAACTGTTGTGATGGGAGTAAGGGATTTGCGGATAGTTGAGAGTCGAGTGAAACAACTAATAGAGCATCTGTGCTGAGTACTTGTACTCGCTGAGCTTGCCCTGTCCAGCTAACAAAACCAGCATTAGGAATGGTAACAAAGGTGGCATTAAATAATCCTGTGCCAATATTGATCTGCGATCGCAATGACCATGCTCCGTCAACATCGCGCAATGTATAGTCTTCGGCAATCCGAAACACGCTAGTTGTACTAACTCCATTGCTATCGGGACCTAACCCAAAAGGAATAGCAAGATTTTCAAACAAGAAAGTTTGTCCTGTTTGATAGGCAAATCCTAGAGAGAAAGCCAGCTCTTCACGAGGATTACGAATTACGGGCTGACGATAAACAAGGTCATAGAGATTATTAGCCCCCCGAATATTTAAGGCTGCGAAAGCTGGCTCAGTAATCCGATAGTTGCTAGGTGCATAGCGAATTCCAATCGTTCCATTCATCGGATTGATCGGAATGCTGTAGTTAAAATCATAGAGATTAGAGCCACCTGAAGTACCGCGTGCATAAGAAGCTGAGAGCAAGTCTCCTAATCCTGTAAGATTACGATAATTTAGTCCCAAACTTGTTTTTTCTGTCCCGACTGATACGGGCGCATAGTTATCGAAATTAATCGAACCTGTCAATTGTTTGGCTTCTTCGACTTGGACGACTAATAAGCTTTTTCCCGCTTCAGTACTGGGCTTTAGACTAGATGTAACATTACTAAATAATGGGTCAGCCCGAAGTAATCGCAACTGGTCTTCGACATCATTGGCATTGATTGGCTTGGAGACTCCTAAACTGATTCGCGATCGCACATAGTCTGGATTGGTCTGGGCAGCACCGATGACATCAATCCGTTCTATTTGTCCTTCGATCGCTTTAATCTGAGCAACTCCATTCACCACGCTCATCGGGGCATCTGGGTCAAACTGAGCAAAAGAGGTAATAAAACCATTGCTCAGATAAAGTTGTGTAATTGCTTCGGCAGCAGCCTTAACTTGCTCTCGGGTAATCTTTTTACCTTGTAGCGGCATCAGGATCGGCGCAAGCATTTCGGAGCTAAGTGCGGTATTGCCAATTAATTGCACTTGAGTAATTGGTTCGGCTTGAGCAATTTCTAGCTTGAGATTTGTTTCTTTTGGTTCTGACAGCTGTGTTTTTGACGGCTGTATTTTCGATAATTGCGGGGCGATCGCTTCACCATAACTAGGGTTGGCAAAATATCCTGAGCTAATCACAAGTCCTGCAATCAATCTGCCAAGCAAGATTTTTGGTTGTTTAGTCAATTTTTTCTCACACCGTTTAGCTATGTTTATTAAATTTCTCGACAAAGTTTAAAATAACATCTCGATTAAGTAAAACCCCAAGATGTATACCGCCCGCG
>JAYTWB010000385.1:0-3065 GCA_043743655.1 Cyanobacteriota bacterium
GCTATCGCTGATGTGATGCGCGATCGTGTCATTAGCAAAGTAAGGGTCTCCAGCCGCGACTACGCGATCGCGAATAATTTGCGAGATTGCTCTTCGGACAGCTAGAGGTTCAAGGGCTTTTACGGTTTTTGAATCGTTCTCAGAATTGTTGGTGACAGAGCGAGAAATACTGATCGTCATAGTGTGATACTTACTGAATATCCAGTGAATTAATTTAAAACTGAGGAAGCCAAAAAATGTTGAGAAAACAATAATTAAACATCAAAATTTTGAGTTTGAGTCTAATCAAATCTGCTCCCATAAAAGCCGTTTGACTAGTGATTCAAACCTTAAAACTTAATAAATATTCTCCCATATTCGCAGGTCTGTGGAAGTTATTGCTTCTGTCAATAGATTGAACTTTTACAATCATCGTTTAACATTCCTTTACAATTCTAGACTATTCCTTGATTGATAAGGGGTGTGTAAAGCTTAAAAAGTTCCTGCGTTAGGGCTTAGTATCAGCTCGTTAATAATTGCATCGGGCGGGAGATTTACTAAAGTCATGATCGATGCGGCAACGGTGGCAGGGCGGAGCATGGCTGCACGATCAAAGCTAGGTGGGACTTTATCGCCGAGGGTATCCCATAGTGGTGTATCGACTGACCCTGGGCAAATTGACATGATTTTGATGCCATAGGGTTGCTCTTCGGCGGCGATCGCTTGAGTCAGTCCTAAGAGCGCAAATTTACTAGCGCAATAAGCTGCCCAGTTGGAAAAGCCTTGTTTGCCAGCGATCGAAGCCACATTGATGATTGTGCCGCTTTTTTGCGATCGCATCGTGGGCAATGTTGCTTGTAAGCATTGAAATACGCTAGTAAGATTGAGATCAAATAATTTTTGCCATTCAGCCAGTGGCATAGCAATTAGTTCGCCAATGTAAGCCATTCCTGCGTTGTTAATCAAAATATCTACCCCATTCATATCGGCAATGATATTTTGAATTTGAGTCGAGACTTGCGATATCTCGCCTAAATCAATCGCATAACCTTTAGCATGGCTACCTGCGGGGAGTTCACTCAAAATTTGGTCAGGATTTCGACTAACGAGGCTGACTTGTGCGCCAGCTTGCAATAACATCAGAGCGACTTCTTTGCCAATGCCACTACTTGCGCCAGTGACGATCGCTTTCTTCCCTAATAATTTTCCTTGTGAGTTATTTGATACTGAGCTACTTGATACTGTGTCTGACATGATTTAACTTGTTTTCTCTTAGTCTAAGCCGAGAAAGCAAAAAAGGGCGCTTTGCGCCCTTTTTTGCTTTCTCGGCTTTCGCGTGATGTAATGACAAACAACAAGTCATCATTAAGTTGCTAAATTTTTATGTCAAAAAAAGTGGGCTGGAGCTTCTGGTGGATGTGGCTGATTGCCAATATTATCGGCAGTGCGTTCTTGCCTGCACTTGTGTGGCAAGAGGCTTATGATTTACGATCGCGTATTTTTTTGACTGAAATATTACAAGGTATTGGGATATCACTTACTCAGTCACTGGTTTTGCGCGATCGCTTTGCCAAAGCAGGCTGGTGGTTGCCCTTAACTGTATTTGGTTGGAGTGCTGGGCTTGCACTCATATATTTTGTACCATTGCGATCGCCGTCACCAGACTTAGCAGTAGCCCCGCCATCAATATCAATTGTAATTTTGTTGATTGATTTCGCAATCATTGGCGCAATTGTTGGTATCTGCCAATGGCAATTACTCAAATCTTTTCGCGCGGGAGGGCTATGGTTGTTTGCGAGCGTGATCGCTTTATCAGTTAGTACATTTGGGATTTACTTAGGTCATATCACCAAATCGACGTTATTGGGTAGCGCTTTGCAAGGCGCTATCTACGGGGCAATCACGGGACTAGCGGCGATTAAAGTTTGGCGATCTCCGAAAGTATTATCTAAGCCCAAATCCCAAAGATAGAAGCGGTTAACTTCTATCTTTAGGCAGAAGATTCCACAAATCGCAAATCCCGTTTTAGAAATGTTTGCTCGCCTGTATCTGTTTGCACCGTAGCCCGAATCAAGCTAGTTTTTATTACTAATAATTTCGCCATGTAATAGGGACTATCATTTTCAAGTACAAGTACGCGATCGCCCACTTGCAATGCGCGAATTGTCGGAATCGGCATAACTCGTTCAGTTGATTTGATATCTGACGGTTTCATTACTAATTCCGCAACTTTTTCTTTAATCAAAGTTTCCACATATTGCTTAAGCCGCTCTTCTAAAGCAGCTTCTAACCTATCAAAATGATCTTTTTCATCCAAATTTACACTTAAATTTTTACTCAAAACTTGCTGCAAACCCTGAATCATTAATTCTGTTTCGGTTTTGCCAGTTGTTTTGACTTTTTCCAGCAAGGCTGCATAAAGTTCAGTGGAAAGAGAAATCGTTAGTGAGTGGTTAGGATGATGAATATCTGGGATTTCCATTGGATGAATTATTGATAAAATAATGAGTGGCTATAAGCCTAAAACTAAAGTTTAAAGTTAAAGTAAATTAAGATTATAGCTGTCGCCATTTTTGTTGGAACATAAGACCCAAGAAGTATGAGGCGGCGCGGAATGCCGCCTCATACTTCTTGGGTTTTGATTTTAGATTAAAATTAAAAGGTTTTGTAGGAAATTCTATGTCTGTCGAAGTCGGTCAAAAAGCTCCAGATTTTACTTTGCCTAGCGATCGCGGTGACATTACACTCAGTCGCTATGAAGGTAAAGCCAATGTTGTATTAGCATTTTATCCAGGCGACTTTTCTCCTCTCTGCACGAGTGAAATGCAATGCTTTGCCGATGATTGGACAAAATTTCGTGAAGCTGGAGCCGAAATCCTCGGAGTAAGTACTGATCCAATTGAGAAACATCTTCAGTTCTCCAAAAAGTTGGGATTACAGTTCCCATTGCTAAGCGATCGCAACCAAGAAGTTTGTAAAAAATATGGGGTAGCGGGTTTATTCGGTAGTAAACGCGCATATTGCATCATCGACATTCATGGCATCGTTCGATACAAGCACATTGAGTTTCTGCCTGTCTTCAAACG
>JAYTWB010000386.1:0-3231 GCA_043743655.1 Cyanobacteriota bacterium
GGCTCTAAATGAGGAGATTCTTAGACTACTTGAAGTCAAATTTTTGATAATTTTAGGCAACTAAAGAACAAGAATGATAATCATTATCATAATTTAACAATCACATATACGCTGTACTTGTGTCAACCTTTATTTCAATTGAGGTGGCTAAAATGCCTATCTGTATTAGTTTGCACTTTGCCTATGGCAAAACGAAAACCGCTATATCTTAGATATTGCAGAAAATTTATGAGGGCGGCAACACCACAAAAAGTTTGCGCTTGATCGCTTCAGGTCGCTCTTGATAAGGGACAGCCCCAGTGGGATGCTCTAGATATTGTTGGCAAAATTGCGATACATCAGAGGCAGAGTCAAGCGGCTGTAGATCGCCAAAAATAAATGTATGCTTATTTGCGCCTGTAAAAGCCACCACACAAGCGCGATCGCAAGATGCCATACACTTCACGGGCTGAACCTGCAAGCGATCGCTCAATCCTGCAAGCTGCTCACTCAACACATTGAATAAGTGTTGTCCACCTCTCAATCCGTCATGTTCTTTTTCTGTTTTGGAAAATCGGCAAAGGGTACAAACAAAGAGCTTGTTTTGGGTCATGTTATTTATTTCAGGTCATTCTGGATCATAAAGATGGCAATGGTTTCCTAACTTCTGGGTTTTTCTCAATAGGAAGTTAGCCCAAGTGTTTGGGATAGATAGAACCATGAGAGGAGTCTTGAAGTTTTCGTAAAGAGAAGTTTTAAAACTTTTCTCAGTTTAGATTTGAGAGTGATCGCTACAAATGCAAAATATGACAAGCTGTTCGTAAGCTTGCCCAACGGTCATATGAAATACTGCTGCGACAAGCTTTCTAGCTCGCCACAGCAAGGTTTTAATGAAATCACTCATTCTGTAACTCGCAGATGGGATATAGGTTTACGTTGTATTTGGAGGGCATCCTGACTTCAAAAGCACTCACTCAGCTTTCATCACAGTTGCGGTACAGCGTCGGATTTACACCGAACTTTCCCCGTCTCCTCTAGTGTGATTGCTCCTCACTAGAACCAAACATCTGTCAGAACTATATCAGTATGGTTGCCACATAGCAAGAATTAGTCAAAAAATATTTCTTAACCTAAGAAGCTATGCTAAACATTCTTGTAATTGCTGCTGAAGCAATTGTGAGTCAAGGTCGCGACCAATAAGAACTAATTGATTGTCAATCGGTTTCTTGCGATGGTCATAGTTTAATTCGTAGCGCTTTCCACTCAATTGAAAAATAAAACGGAAGTCTTGCTCAGCAAAACTGAGAACACCTTTCGCTCTAAATACATTAACAGGCATTACCTTATCAAGGAAATGGGTGAACTTATCTAAATTAAATCGGCGATCGCTTTGAAATGAGACAGAGATAAATCCATCATTGGCTAAATGGTCAGAATGATGATGTTCATGCCCGTGGTGATCATGCTTGTGACTATGCCCATGATCGTGATGTTCATGCTCTTCTTCTTGCTGATAAGCACTTGTCTCCGCTAGTTCCACATCTAAAATCAACGGCAATGGAACTTCACCATGCTGCGATCGCAGGATTCTCGCTTTAGATTTATGCTTACGAAGATACTCTTCTAATAGATCGACCTGTGCCTCTGCTACTAAATCTGTTTTGTTTAGCAACACAATATCGCCATACTGCACCTGACTAAGCGCCGCCTCACTACCAAAATGATCGGCAGTAAATGTTTCTGCATCAATGACAGTAAGAATCGAATCGAGGCGAGTGAGATGTTTGAGTTCTGTTCCTAAAAAAGTCAATGCGATCGGCAAAGGGTCAGCAACGCCAGTGGTCTCGATCACCATGTAATCAATGCGATCTTCCCGTTCCAAAATGTTATACACAGCATCAACTAAGCTGTCATTGATCGTGCAGCAAATACAACCATTGCTTAGTTCCACCATGCCGTCATCAATATCGACAAGTAGTTGCCCATCAATGTTGATGTCACCGAATTCATTTACTAAAACTGCAACTTTTAAATCTTGACGATTCTTGAGAATTTGATTGAGAAGCGTTGTCTTGCCACTGCCTAAGAATCCCGTAACGATGGTCACAGGCATTCCGCGTTTAGGAATATCGAGTTGAGGAGTTTGCATGAAGTTTTTCGGGTGAGTTGACTTGCCAACGGACTGTAGTTAGTATTTACATACTGTATGATAATGATTATCGTTCTTGTAAGCATACCCTTCTTAGAAACTATGTCAACCAACTTTTTCGCCAAACCTCAACCTTGGAAAACCATTTTTCTCTCAGTTGTAGCTGTCTCGGCTAGCTATTTCTCTGTGGGTCTGAGCGCAGCTATGGCACAAAGCAAGCCTAAAGTTGTGGCTACGACAAGTGTGCTTTGTGATGTTACTAAGCAAATTGCTCAGGATACAATCGACCTGACTTGCCTCATTGATGCTGGTTCTGATCCCCATGAATACAAGCCTAAACCTGCCGATCGCCAAGCGATCGCGCGTGCAAATTTGGTTCTCTATGCTGGTTATAACTTTGAGCCTGACATCATAAAAATGATCCAAGCAACAAACAATAGCTTCACTAAAATTGCTGTGGATGAGCTTGCAGTCCCCACACCCCAAAAATTTGAAGACGATGGTCAACAGGTTGACGATCCCCATGTGTTTCACTCAGCCAGTAATGGCTCAAGGATTGCGGAGGTTGTAGGCGCAAATCTGACTCTGCTACAGCCTAGTCAAGCTGATCTATACAAAGCTAACACCCAAAAACTAAGCGATGAGCTGCTCCAAATCAATAGCTGGATTAAAGCCCAAGTTGCGACAATTCCTCCTAGTCAGCGCAAATTAGTAACCACCCACGATGCTTTTGGCTACTATTCTAAAGCCTATGGTATTCCTGTTTCAGGCGCATTACAGGGAGTCAGCACTGAAGAGCAAGCAACGCCGAAGCGCGTAGCCGATCTAGTCAATTCCATCAAAACAGAAGGTGTACCAATTATTTTTGCAGAACTGACGATCAATCCCAAATTGATCAATGCCGTAGCGCGAGAGGCAAATGTCAAAGTCGCTGAACGCCCCTTATATGCTGATGGACTCGGCGAAATAGGCTCTGATGGGGATACCTATCAAAAGTTCTTCATTGCTAATACTAAAACTATTGTGGAAGGTTTGGGAGGTAAATTCACTCCATTTAAAAGCACATCAGTTCTCAGATTCTTAAACATCAAATAATTTTCTAA
>JAYTWB010000387.1:0-12485 GCA_043743655.1 Cyanobacteriota bacterium
CAATGTCTTGTTAATTTTACAGAACTGCGTCCAGTCTCAAAGTAAAAACTAAAAGTAAAAAAATTATGCCGCCACACAAACAATTTAAAGGGGATGAGACGCTATGCGTCTCATCCCCTTTAAATTTCAATTAAATTGTAATAAAATTAAGGTCTGGCTCAAAAATTTGCATAAGAAGCAGGTGTCCTCCATGATATCAGCACCATTTCAGTCACGTCCTGCCACCCTAGATATCACCTGGGAACTGCTCCCCGATGATTACGTTTTACCAGATGATCCTGTGGAAAATATTCTTCAACCAGCTTTAGCCGCTTTCTTAAACGAAATCTTAGGGCTACATGGCTTTATTCAGCCGAATGCGATCGTGGCGACTGATTTTGGGATTTGTGCGACTGTTAATAGCAAAACTGTAGTCAAAGCCCCCGATTGGGTTTGGATACCCAATGCTGAACCACCAAAAAACAAACGGATACGACGTAGTTATACCCCTCGTGCAGAGGGCGATTTGCCTGCGATCGTGATGGAGTTTCTATCCGAAAGCGAATGTGGTGAATATTCGATGAACTCCAATTATCCATATGGTAAGTGGTGGTTCTACGAGCGCATTTTGAAGGTTCCTGTTTATATTATTTTTAATCCTGAAGTGGGTGAGTTAGAGGTATACACACTCAAAGATAGTCGTTATGAGAGAGAGCAATCCACCGACAAAGGTTTATATTGGCTAGACTCTCTAGGATTGTTCCTTGGTGTGTGGCAGGGTGAACGATTCGGTAGTAATGAGTTTTGGCTGCGTTGGAGCGATCGCGTAGGTGAATTATTACCCTGTGGCATTGAAATTATCGAGCAGGAGCGTCAGCTTGTTGAGCAGCAGCAACAACTTGTTGAACAAGAGCGCCAGCGTAATGAGCGTTTAGTTAGCCAATTGAGATCGCTAGGTGTTGCCCCTGATGTTTAGAAATTAGTAGTGATCTTACTTTTTATCTTTATCAATGCGATATAGCCAGAGCATCAAGGCAAGTACCCCAAGCTGTAAAGCAAAACTCCCTAAATTTGCCTCTAGTTCACCATTTCCAGCAATTAATCGGGCAAAAAAAATAACTGCTCCAATAAATCCTGATCCTGCCAGAGTGATGTAAATAAATATGCGTAACCCGCGATAGGGTGACTTGGCTTCAAGCCGAAGCCGTTTGTATTGATCAGGATTTAATTTAGACATGATCATATTAAAACCCAAAAAATAGATGTGGTACTTAACACCGCATCTATTTTTTGGGTTTTACTTTTTAGATTTTAGGATTTTTTCTGGTTCATCGCAGTGCGATCGCATAGCCAGATCGTATTACCAGTAATCAAACGCGAAGGATATTGATTAAGATCACCTTGTGGAGATAGAACTGCCTTGAGAGCTTTTGCTTTAGCAGCACCCTCGATCATAAAAATAATTTCTTTAGCTTGATTAATTAAGGGAACTGTCATCGTGATGCGTGATTGTCCATCTTTTTCGCCTACGGTTACAAGGCGATCGCTAACTTTGAGCGCTTTAGTATGGGGAAATAATGAAGCAGTATGACCGTCATCGCCCATGCCTAGCAAAATCAAATCAAATTGAGGAATTTCTCCTGCACTAATTCCAAAAAATTCTTGAATATGCTGTTCATACTGCGCCGCCGCGATCGCAGGCTCGTCAGCATCAGTGGCGATCGCATGAATATTAGCTGGAGGAATTGCTACGCGATCCAGCCATGCCTCACGAGTCATCCCCTCATTACTTTGTGGATCAGTGGCAGGTACATAGCGTTCGTCGCCCCAAAAAACATGAACTTGTGACCAGTTCCAATCTTTGGTTGCCAATAACTCATACAAAACTCGCGGCGTACTGCCACCTGCGCCAACAATGGTGAACCTTTCACCTTTAGCGATCGCCTGATCATAGGCAAGCTGACACAAAACCATTGCTCTTGTGGCAATCTCAGCGCGATCGTTCCAAATCTCTACCTGTCTAGCCATGAAAACACCTCTTTAAAAACTTGTTCAGCGCTCTGTCCATAATAATCAGCCACTAATAAAATTCATGATCCGTTAATGACCAGTTTTGTATAGATATTTATCAATCAATCTTAAGAAAGGTGTCTTTTATTTCATTTTGTGTGATTTTTAACAATACCGATCTGAAATTGTATTAACCTGTAGATTGTTAGGAAAATATTAAGGTTAGGGCAAACAATCATGTCACCTGCTATCATACGCCTCTTCTGGGATTCCGTTAATCAAGCTCAACCTAATTTGCTTCTGAATCTAGATGATGACGGACTAATGAGCTGGTTAGTTGATCAAGTTCAACAGCGTTCTGCTCTTGACTTTCATCAACAAAATGATCTGAACCATTATATTAGCGATCGCCTGCCTCTGATTCGTGAAATGGCATATGAAAGCTAAAACTTTTTGAGCGATTTTTTGGTTAGTTTTTTAAAGAAATTATCTTTAGCATATGACATTTGCAAGAATTATAGACTTATTGCGTACTGGTAAGACTAATGACTCCTACATTGTTCGTGGTTGGGTACGCACAAAACGGGAAGGCAAGGGAATAGCCTTCTTAGAACTAAATGATGGCTCATCGCTACAGGGTTTACAAATCGTTTTACCACCAACGATTGACAACTATGATGACCTAGTAAAACAAATTACCACAGGTACATCGATCGAGGTATCGGGAACTCTAGTCGAGTCTATGGGTAAAGGACAGAGAGTAGAAATGCAAGCGATCGCGATCGCTGTATTTGGTACTGCCGATCCTGAGACTTATCCTTTACAAAAAAAACGCCACTCGATCGAATTTTTACGCACGATCGCTCACTTACGCCCCCGCACAAATATGTTTGGGGCTGTGTTTCGTGTCCGCAATGCCTGCGCTTATGCAATCCATAAATTTTTTCAAGAGCGGGGCTTTTTATGGGTGCATACGCCAATCATCACCGCTAGTGATTGCGAAGGTGCGGGTGAAATGTTTGGCGTGACCACTTTTGATTTAAACAAGGTGGCTACGACTGGGACAGCTGTAGATTTTTCGCAAGACTTTTTTGGTAAGCCAGCTTTTTTGACTGTGAGTGGTCAGCTAGAAGCCGAAATTATGGCAACTGCTTTCTCCAATGTGTATACTTTTGGTCCAACATTTCGGGCTGAGAATTCAAATACTTCACGTCATCTTGCCGAATTTTGGATGATTGAGCCAGAAATGGCTTTTTGTGATCTTGAAGGTGATGCTGATTTGGCTGAAGAATTTCTGAAGTATATTTTTAAATATGTTTTGGAAACCTGTCCTGAAGACATGGAATTTTTCCAAGAGCGCGTTAATCCTCAAGTGATGACAAATGCGCGCAAAATCGTTGATGAGCAATTTGAACGCGTAACTTACACCGAAGCGATCGCTATTCTCGAAAATTCCAGCAAAACCTTTGAGTTTCCTGTGCAATGGGGATTAGATTTGCAATCCGAACATGAGCGATTTCTTGCAGAAGAGCATTTCCAGAAGCCCGTAATCGTTATGGACTATCCACTTAGCATCAAAGCATTTTATATGCGCGTGAATGAAGAATCTGAAAGTGGATTTAATGGCGATCGACAAACCGTAAGAGCGATGGATATTCTCGCTCCTGGGATTGGTGAACTGATCGGTGGCTCACAGAGAGAAGAACGTCTTGATGTACTAGAAGCCAGAATCCGCAGTGTGGGCTTAAATCCTGAAGACTATTGGTGGTATCTTGACCTGCGTCGTTATGGAACCGTACCGCATGCTGGGTTTGGATTAGGATTTGAGCGTCTAGTCCAGTTCATTACAGGGATGGGAAATATTCGCGATGTAATTCCATTTCCACGATTTCCTCAAAGCGCCGAATTCTAGCTATCTAAGTCTTAAGTGTTAGTGAGCAAAAATTAGTGAGCAAAAACATCTGCATAACCTAATAAATCCAAATACACAAGTGTGGGAATATGCGCGAAACATGCCTTTGCTAAATCATAGCGATCTTCGCGACTAAGCATATCAATCAGCTTGCGGTAAACAGACAACAGATAGCGCACATCATTAGCAGCATACTTAAGTTGTGCATCCGAGAGAACTTGGACATTTCCCCAGTCTGAACATTGCGATGTCTTATCCAGCTCAACTTTTTCAAGTTCGCGTACTAGTTCTTTTAAACCATGCTTATCGGTATATGTTCTGGCGAGTTTACTAGCAATTTTGGTACAAAAAATTGGATGCGTGGCGATGCTGAGATGCGCCTCGAGTGTGGCAACATCAAATCGGGCAAAATGAAAAACTTTAGTAACATCGGGTGCTTCAAATAAATACTTGAGATTTGGAGATTCTTTGACACCTTGAGCAATTTTTACTAAGCTGATGGTCTCAGCATCATTGCAAATTTGAATTAAGCACAAGCGATCGCGCCGAGGAATCAGCCCCATAGTTTCAGTGTCAACGGCGATCGCCCCGCTGCCAAGATATTCTTGGAGGGTTTCAAAATCAATATCGTTATCAAAAATCTTAAAAGATGTCATCTTAAATTCTTATAGTTATTGCCAGAAACAGTTATACAGCTTTTATGGCTCACAATTCTTAAAATTAACGTCTGATATCAAACTGATATTTAGCAAAGAATATATAATGTCTGGATATAAATTTTTTGTGACAGTTTCTAAAAAAGCACCACGGAAACAATTTAGAAACAATAATGTCAATTTTGGAGTCATTTTTAGTTGATTACGTTAGAGCATCTTTGAAGGCTTTAAAACTGCTCAGGAACTTACTTATATGGCACAGCCTTATAACCAACACAAATCCGAACAGATAACAGATATAACATCGGGCAGTATTGACCAAGCCCAGCAGTATATTTATGTTTTTTTTCTAGAAATAATCAAATATTATCAATGCGAAGAAATCCTCAATCAATTTAATCGATTATTTATTAAATATGAAGAAATTGATAATGTTAGGGCTTACCATGCCTTAGGGGAAATCATATTTCACAATAAAGAAAATGAATTTAAATCTACACTCCTACGCTGTTGTTATATCCTCAACAATAACTGGACAATCAATGGAAATATAAATGCTTGCCAGCAATTAGTTGATCTTTTTTTGTCAAGTTCTATCGGAGTTGCCACTCGAATTACTAAACTAAAAATATTAAGAAAATGGTTGCAAACCTTCACTCAAAGTGAAGAATATAATACTTTGCGATCGCTTTCAGGTCGCCCTAGAGTTAGCCAAAATTATTATCAATGGAGTGATCGATTCTCCTCTTATCTATTAACCCTAGATTATCTTGATCTAAATAAGCCCCCCGAACAGCGCCAATATGCAGAAACTTTATCCCGAAAAATTAAAAAAGAATTTAAATTTGATTTAGCTTTATATACTGCTCATATTGATTCAAAATTAGGGCTTAGTCCCAAGCGTAAAAATCCAACTACTCTGGGAGATGGCATTTTAATATTAATAAAAAGAATATTAAATAAGCAAGGTAGTGAAAACTTTAAAAATATTGCAACGACTTTCTCCAAGCAAATCGTTAACATGACTTTCTTAGCATTCAAACAAAATCTACTTGGGTATCTAGGTATATCTCAAGATGATTTAGAAATTCCTGAAGTCATGCGCTTGACCGTAGTACAGAAGTTAATATATTTTCAAAGGCATCAGAATGACACAAAAATGACATCTAGCTTACTTCATATAACTTGCAATCGTGTTTTGCAATATCTTTTGTTAAATGAACGGCGAAAACCGTCTGAGTTCTTACAATTGTCATTAGAGTCTAACAACTTTCTTAATCCTGTAATTTTATTACTTAAAATCGTATTGATATTTCCAAAGAGTCAATTGTACTTAGATAGCTATATTGCTGAATTAATTAAATTTTATAGTTTGTATGATGAAACTGAATGTCGGGCTTTTATTAATTTTTTGGATATTTTAAATGTTACTCTTGCTATCTTTGATCAAGACACTGAATATAGTCTGATTAAGATGAATAATGTTGAAAATAATTTATCTGATCTGAGTCTAGAAAATTATCGCGTTTTTTCACAATCAAGAAAACACACTGATTCGATTGGTGAATAACTTTTATACCGCTTTTAAGCAGGTGGACTTAATTAACCCTAAGACCTGTGGCGCAGGCTGCGCGTGCGCCACAGGTCTTAGGGTCTTAAAATATTTTTATGAAGAAGATTCGATCCATTCAAAGATGCGATTCCATGCCCACCAGCGATCGCTGTCTTTATATTGGTTTTGACATTTTTTACTACTGATATAACCGACATGACCACCATGTTTTGTCAGCATCAGTTTAATTGCAGGATTCTCTTGAGCAATTTTTTCTAAGTCAGTCACGATCGCTGGATCAAACATGGGATCGTCTTTTGCATAAAGAATTAGAGTTGGCTTTTGTAAATGTGGCATGAAATATAGAGGACAACTTGCCTCGTAATATTCCTCAACGCTAGCGAAGCCCAATTTAGCGATCGTTAATTCGTTATCGAATCCCCAAATACTATTAGCGCGCTCTACGGCACTTGAGTCAATTGCTTCAGGATGATTTTTTGCTATCCGTCTTGCTAGTTTTTTTAGCTCGCGGGCGATCGCTTTTTCTAAAAATTTGCCAAGTTCATCTTTGACCAAATAAGTAAGCGATCGATTGGAATCCACACTAGGACAAATCACGGCTCCACCAGCAATATCAGCCGATGTAATTTCTAAATCACTACCCCAATCAGCGATCGCTTCTCCCGCCTTAACTCCCCATAGAGCCAACTGACCACCGAGCGAATAGCCCATCAACCAAAAGGCAGCAGGGCATCCCAACTGTTTGGCAGTATTCGCAATCCGAATAAAATCTTCGCCTTCATAAAGTCCATCTGAGGTTAAGGCAGGTGAAAGCTCAGCAGTTTTACCATGCGCCCGCCAATCAAATAGAACGACTGCATAACCTTTTGCAAAAGCTTTACGACCAAGAATTTTCAGAAACCATTGATTGTCTAAATCTCCCGTAATTCCATAGGTTGCGATTATGGTTCCCTTAGGCTCTTGATAACTTGAATTTGGAATTGCATATTTGCCAAATATGGGAGTTCCATTCGCGCCTATAAAAATATGCTCTTGATAAGTGGGTTCTGGCTCAACTGTAAAGCTTTCCCACTTACGGCTCAATCGCAAAGCCGTATAGAGAGTCATTAGCAAACCATTTGTCAGAAGCCAGGGAGGTGTGTAACGCATTTCAATAATCCTTAAATCTTTATTTTGATTTTTTAGGCTTTAACTATACAAAAAAGAAGAAGCGCTTGGCGCTTCTTCTTTTTTGCTTTTTTATACGGAGAGAGAGGGATTCGAACCCTCGTTAAAGTTACCCCTAAACAGCATTTCCAGTGCTGCGCCTTCAACCACTCGGCCATCTCTCCTCTTTTGATATCATAAGAATCTTTGCCAATTCAGACAAATTTGCTTGTTTTATCGTGCGGCTTTTAATCATACCAAAGCATGGTGCATATGCAAAATTTGCGATCGCAAATTTTGCATGTTTTATTTTGCAAAATTAGGCAGCATGTTGACGATACCAAGCGATCGTATTATTTAAACCTTGTCGAAAGTCTACCTCTGCGGTAAATCCAAACGCTTGCTTAGCTCGTTCAACATCAAGACAACGACGGGGTTGACCATTGGGCTGATCGGTTTCCCAAATAATTTCGCCATCGTAACTCATTAATTCACAAATCAAATTAATTAAGTCTTTAATCGATATCTCAACACCAGTACCAATATTTACAGGTTCAGACTCGTTATAGGTCGCCGCTGCCATAAGGATACCTCTCGCCGCATCATCAGAATAGACAAACTCTCTAGTTGGCGTGCCATCGCCCCACACAGAAATTGCGCGATCGCCTAATTTCTTTGCCTCATATACCTTACGAATCAACGCAGGAATCACATGAGAACTATGCGGGTCAAAATTATCTTCAGGACCATATAAATTGACAGGCAACAGATAAATGCCATTAAATCCATATTGCTGACGATAAGACTGCAACTGCACTAACAGAGCCTTTTTCGCAACACCATAGGGCGCATTAGTGACTTCAGGATAGCCATTCCAGATATCTGATTCTTTAAACGGTACAGGTGTAAAGTTGGGATAGGCGCAGATTGTGCCGATACAAACAAATTTCTGCACAGCCGCTTGATAAGCCGCATGAATTAACTGCACGCCCATCATCAGGTTGTCATAAAAAAGCTCAGCGGGTTTTTTGCGATTCAGTCCAATGCCGCCCACATGAGCCGCGAGGTGAATAATCAAATCTTTTCCCTGCACCACTTTTTCGCAGTTAGCAAGCGATCGCAGATCATGATCTTTTGATCTTGGTACAGTGATTAACTCTGGACTGGCTCCTGCGGCGATCAGTTGAGCGATTACCTGCTTTCCTAAAAAGCCTGCCCCACCAGTAACCAATATTTTTTGATCTCTAAATTGATTCTTTAACATATAAACCCCTGAAATAAGTGTAAATAATGTAAAAAGCACTGCTTGGCAGCGCTTTTTACATTACCAAGTCGAAGCTTGTCCAGCATTTCTCAATGTGGCAATGTCCTGAGAGGCAGTGCCTTTCGGATTTGGCAATCCCAATGCGTCTAAATCAGCATCCACCATTAACTCGACTAAATTTTTGAAGGTAACTTTCGGTTCCCAGCCAAGTTTTTGTTTTGCCTTAGTAGAGTCACCCAATAATAAATCAACTTCTGCGGGACGAAAGTAACGTGGATCGATCTCGACATAATCTTCCCAATTAAGATTAACGTAAGCAAAAGACTCAGCCAGAAACTCGCGTACTGAATGGGTCTCACCTGTGGAGATCACATAGTCATCGGGTTTGTCTTGTTGCAGCATCAACCACATTGCTTCTACATAGTCTTTGGCATAGCCCCAGTCACGTTTAGAGTCCAGATTGCCTAGATAGAGCTTTTTCTGCTGACCCGCCACGATCCGTGCGATCGCCCTTGTGATTTTCCGCGTCACAAAGGTCTCGCCACGGCGCGGCGACTCATGATTAAACAAAATGCCATTACAAGCAAATAACCCATAAGACTCGCGATAATTAATCGTTTGCCAATGAGCATAAACTTTAGCGCAAGCATATGGGCTACGCGGATAAAAAGGTGTCTCCTCATTTTGAGGTACAGCTTGGACTAAGCCATACATCTCCGATGACCCTGCTTGATAAAAACGAATTTCGCGAGTGTTTCGCTGTTGGTAATCTCGCAAAGCCTCTAGCAGACGCAAAGTTCCCATCCCTACCGTATCAACAGTATATTCAGGAGAATCAAAACTGACGCGCACATGAGACTGAGCGCCGAGATTAAAAACTTCATGAGGTCTAATGGCTTCTAAAATCCGCCCCAAAGTTGTGCCGTCTGTTAAATCGCCATAATGCAGAAATAATTTAGTTTCTGGCAAATGTGGGTCCTGATACATATGATCAAGCCGATCAGTATTGATCGTAGAAGTGCGGCGAATAATACCATGGACTTCGTATCCCTTTGCTAGAAGAAGTTCTGATAAATAAGAACCATCTTGACCAGTAATGCCTGTGATTAAAGCTCTTTTCGATTTACTCATGGAGTATGGACTGATTTTTATAGTATTTGGAGAATGGCGCGCCACTCTCTAAATACTATAGGCATTTACCCTCGATCAACATTTTTTCAAATTCAGTTGTGGGCAATGGTGGACTAAAGAAATAACCTTGAATCTGATCGCAACCATGCTCTTTTAAAAACTGAATCTGTTCAACAGTTTCGACCCCCTCGGCGATAACTTGTAATGACAAACTATGAGCAAGATCGATAATTGCTAGTGCGATCGCCGCATCATGACGATCAGTAATCACATCCTGAATAAAGCAGCGATCAATTTTGATTGTATTAACTGGAAAATGTTTGAGATAGCTCAAAGATGAATAACCTGTGCCAAAGTCATCGATCGCCACTTTTATTCCCATTGACTGTAACTGCGATAGGATCGTAATCGTAAACTCAGCATTCTGCATGATGATGCTTTCAGTAAGTTCGATTTCTAAATGGTGTGGCTCAATATTACTTTCTTGTAGAACCTTACTAATGAGTTCAATCAGATTATTATCTGGACGAAAGTGTTGACTAGATAGATTAACCGCAATAAATCCATAATTTATGCCTAATTCTTGCCATAGTCGCATCTGTTTGCAAACCGAACTTAGTATTAACTCACTTAAACGTAAAATTAGCCCTGTTTGTTCAGCAATCGGAATAAATTTGCTCGGCATAATTAGCCCTAGTTCTGGGTGTTGCCACCTTGCTAGTGCTTCGGCTCCAATAATTTGTCCCGACTTTATATCCACCAAAGGCTGATAAAAAACTCTTAATTCTTGTCGATCAATAGCACGGTGGAGGCTATTTGCCAAAGCCATATATTCTGCCGATTGGACATTGAGGTCAGGACTATAAAACTTATAAGTATTTCTATCGTTGGCTTTGGCATAGTACATCGCCAATTCAGCATTTTTAATTAATCCATCGACTTCCTGATGATCATCAGGAAAAATTGTGATGCCAATACTACTGGTAATAAAAATTTCATGTCCATACAAATTGTAAGGATGGCTTAACAAATCTAAGATTGCCTGAGTTTCACGTTTGATACTGAGCATATCCGTAATATCAGAGATGACTATCGCAAACTCATCCCCTTGGATTCGAGCCACCATATCGCAAGGACTAGCATATCGCTTGAGCCGTTCTGCAATTGCTTTAAAGAGTTGATCGCCAATATCATTACCAAGTGTGTTGTTAATGATATTAAAGTTATCCATATCTAAAAACAGCAAAGCCAAAGACTTGCCATTGATTTTTGCATTTAATACAGCTTGACTTAATGACTCATAAAAAAGAACACGATTTGGGAGTTTTGTAAGTCCATCATGATGAGATAAGTATTCAAACCTCTCTCCGACCGCTTTGATTTCGTCATAGTAATGCTCTCTCACTGAGTTGTATTTTTGTAAGCGGGAGGCGATCGCACCAAGCAACTCTGAGGAAGTAAATGGCTTAGTAAGATAATCATCTGCCCCCAGTTGCATGGCTTGGCGCATATCCGCTTTTTCACTCATCGCCGTCAAAAATACAAACGGAATCATTGCGGTTTTGGGTTCTTGCCGCAACGCAACTAGGGTTCCATAGCCATCTAGTTCTGGCATCACAATGTCACAGATGATTAAATTTGGTAAATAGGTTTTGGCAATTTGGATACCAACGACTCCATTCTCTGCACCCAGCACATCAAATCCTTCGTAAGAGAGGGTCTCCATGATCTCTTCGCGCAGAGCTTCTACATCTTCAATGACTAGAATCGTGGTCATAATTTCATAAAAATAATGTGATAAGTGAAAATCTCAGTCGCTTCAGCGCTGAGAGGATGTCAATTATGCCTGTCATATTGTTTTGAGCTGGCTTATACAATTGGCAACTTTATTTGTATGTTAGTCCCCTTATTCTCAGCACTATTAAGTTTAACTGTGCCGCCAAGAGTGTCAACTGAATTTTTAGTGATCGCCATTCCCAGACCTGTCCCTGAGATCATACCAACATTATGAGCGCGATAAAAATGCTCAAAGATTTTTTCTTGTTCAAGTAAAGGGATGCCAATTCCTTGATCTTGAAACTCTAATAAAAGCTGGGGAATGCGATCGCTAGTTTGAGAAATCGTGAAGGAGACTTCTCCACCGTTGGGAGAATATTTAACAGCATTTGACAATAAATTAGAAATAATTTGTTTAAAAAATTTAGGATCGATCGCAATATTTAGCGGAGCATTAATATTTTCAAATATAACTTGATATTTATCACCTGCTAATAACCTAGTCTGTTCGATTAGGTCTAAACAAAAACTTTCGAGATCGATCATTTCTGGTTGCAGTTCAAATTTTCCAGACTCAGTTTTGCCAATAACTAACACTTCTTCTAGCATATTGGTCATACCTTTCACTTCGCGCTGTATTTTGTCGATGCGTTCTAATTTTTTCTCCTCCGACATTTTATGACCATAGTTTTTGAGTAAATCACTTGCGGTTTGGATAGTGGCAAGTGGAGTCCGAAACTCATGAGATGCTCTAGAAATAAATTGAGATTTTATTGTATTGAGTTCTTTCTCTTGGAGCAAAGCTCTTTCGAGTTGTTTCAAATTTTGCTCTAACTGCCGTATGCAATCAGCTTGAGTTTTGAGTAGATGTGTAATGTTGTGGTAGATACCAACAATCGTCAAAATAAATATTGCCGCAAGAATTTTAAATTGGATATGATCTAGGATATTTTGCATAGCCAAATCTTTTACCAAATTATGTCTTTAAAGCTTTCGGTTTCTTCCATAGGTTGCGCTAGTTGTATTGATACTATTGCC
>JAYTWB010000388.1:0-1746 GCA_043743655.1 Cyanobacteriota bacterium
GCAGAGAAGATCTTGCGAGCAGTATCTTCTTCGGTTGTGAAACTGTCAAAGTCATGCACATTGGCATGAAGATCCCAAATCCATGTGGTGGTTTTTGGGCCCTTCTTGAGGGTACGGTCGAAGTGACCAGGTTGTCCCCACTTCTCAAAAGAAGTAGGTACTACGTCACGATCAACCGTTACCTTTACCTCTGTGTCTGGCTTTTGAGGAGTCATTGTCATGTAAATTTTCCTCTCTCAGACTGTTAAGACAAAGTAGATTAAACGATTTAGGCTAGTTCTCTCATAGTGCGGAATCTATGAATGAAATAAGTACAGCTTTTACAAGAGAGCCTGAGCCACGATGTTGTAATTATAGATTTAGGTTTGGATCGCTCTAGGGACTTTGTAACAATTGTTTAGAATGCCTCTGATTAGCGCAATCCTTGACTCTGCAATAAATTCAGATAGTTAGGCTAAGTTTATGAAGTAAATAAGTTCTATATTTTTCTTAATAAAACTTCATTAAGCATTTGAGCTTGCTTCGCTCACTCACCTAAACTTAGATAGGTTTTAGTTTGTTAGCGTTATCATAGACGTGCAAATCTAACCAGTCATGACTGCTGCTATGGAGAGTTTTATGCCTAATAATTTGCCTAAGAGTTTTTTAGATCAGTTGCGTGAGATGACTGTGGTGGTTGCGGATACGGGTGATATCCATGCGATCGAGATGGCTAAGCCTCAAGATGCAACCACAAATCCTTCTTTGATTACAGCAGCTGCTCAAATGCCGCAATATCAAGAAATTGTTGATGAGACGCTTCAAGCTGCAAGAACGGAATTAGGTAAAGATGCTTTACCTGCTCAAGTAGTTTCATTGGCTTTTGATCGCCTTGCGATCGCTTTTGGAATGAGGATTTTGCAGATTATTCCAGGTCGGGTTTCGACTGAGGTGGATGCGCGATTGTCTTATGACACGGCAGCAACTTTAGAAAAAGCGCATTACCTGATCTCCCAGTATGAATCTCATGGTATTTCTCGCGATCGCGTCTTGATCAAGATCGCGGCAACATGGGAGGGGATCAAGGCTGCCGAATCACTGGAAAAAGAAGGCATTCATTGCAATTTGACTTTGTTATTTGGGTTGCATCAGGCGATCGCCTGTGCTGAGGCAGGAGTTAAATTAATTTCGCCCTTTGTCGGACGGATTCTTGATTGGTATAAGAAAGATACGGGTCGAGATAGCTATCCTGCGGCGGAAGATCCAGGTGTACTATCAGTTGCCAAAATTTATAACTACTATAAAAAGTTTGGTCATAAAACCGAGATCATGGGCGCAAGTTTTCGCAATATGGGCGAGATCGTGGAGCTAGCAGGTTGTGATTTGCTGACAATTTCTCCTGCGCTGCTGGATGAGTTGCATCATACGCAAGGCGAACTGGTTCGTAAACTTGATTCTGCGATCGCGTCTCAATCTGATATCGCGGAGATTTTCATGGACAAGGCAACTTTTGAGGCGATGCATAAGAGCGATCGCATGGCTTCAGACAAACTTGATGAAGGGATTAAAGGCTTTTCTAAAGCACTCGTTACTTTGGAGGAGTTGCTAACTGATAGATTAGCTGGACTTGAAGAACCAGTGCTTGTCAATGCTTAATCAATATGGCTTCAGACAAACTTGATGAAGGGATTAAAGGCTTTTCTAAAGCACTCGTCACTTTGGAGGAGTTGCTAACTGATAGATTAGCTGGACTTGAAGAACCAGTGC
>JAYTWB010000389.1:0-3575 GCA_043743655.1 Cyanobacteriota bacterium
GTCAAGTAAAGTCCCTTGTGCGCCTTCAAACAAAATGTTGCGGCGCTCACGGATGGCGGCATCAATTTTGAGTGAGGCATCAACCACATGCGGACGCAAGCGATCGGCATAGCCGCGATATTCTTCGATGATCGCTTCGACATCTAGGGGTTCTAGATTATAAAGCTTTTGCAAAACAATGTTTTTCTGCTCGATCGCCCAACGTAGTTTTTTGGGCATTCGTTTTTCGTCCATCAAATCGATGATCCGAATCCCGACACGCTCAGATTTGTCGGCATAAGTCGGACCAATGCCCCGACCTGTTGTGCCGATCTTATGTTCAGCGCGCTGAATCTCAGCCGCGCGATCAAGCTCACGATGGTAGGGCATCGTGACATGGGCGGTTTCAGAAATAAATAGGTTGTCTGTCGATATACCCAAATCTTTGAGTCGATCCACTTCTTCAAGAAGCACTTTCGGATCGATCACTGTGCCATTGGCAATGATACATTCCGTTTTGGGATACAGGATTCCTGAGGGAATCAGATGTAGCTTAAAAGTGCGATCGTTGACGACGACCGTATGTCCTGCATTATTACCGCCTTGATAGCGAACGACGACATCTGCGGAGCGACTAAGCAAATCTGTGATTTTGCCTTTACCTTCGTCGCCCCACTGCGCCCCAATAACGATTACATTAGCCAAGAGTCTTTATACTCAATCAATAAAATCTCACAATCATTTATCATCGCAAAGGTTTGTGTTATTTGTCAATATATAGAACAGCTTTTTCAAGATTTGCCCAGTTTTGCCGTAGCGAATAAAATTAGTTTTATTAGGCGATCGCACTATATTTGTAGGTGTGCTAGCTTTGTGTTATCCAAAATTTTATGATTAAAACTGAGGTTAAGCCATGTTAACTACACAAGTCTCTACACAGATAGATGTTAGACAGGCTTTAATCCAAGAAATTGATCAGACTTCAGAATCTCTTTTAAGCGAAGTTCTAGACTTTCTTTTGTTTATTAGAGCTAAACATTCACCAGTAAAGTTAGATATACCGACATATGTTGGTGAATTAGTAGAAGATTATGATGATCCTAAAGAAAAAATCTTAGAAGATCTGCGCCAGTCTTTAGAAGATGCTAAAGCTGGTCGAGTTTATGATATTTCTGAACTTTGGAATGGAATAGATGTCTAGCCATAATTCTGAATTGAAGATTCAGTTTACAGATACTTTTAAGCGTCAAGTTCGAGATTTAGCTAAGCGCTATAGAAAGATTAAGTTAGATATTCAACCAGTTTTAGATCAAATTCAAAGTGGTGATTTAGTTGGCGATCAGATTCAAAATACTGACTACACAGTATTTAAAGTTCGCATCAAAAATACTGATATTCAGAAAGGCAAAAGTAGTGGCTATAGGTTAATTTACTATATAAAAACCTCAGAGAATATATTATGTGTTTTGATTTACTCGAAGTCTGATGAGGACAATGTAACATCATTAGAAATCAAGAAAATTATTCAGAATTTTTATGGTTGATATCATTTATTTTTTAGGATTTATTGTTTTAACGGGCAAGATATTTAGCTGTAAAGCAGAAAATAAGATGCGTTACATTGCATTAATGCCCCCTACAAGATAAGCGATCGCGCTGATATCACATAGTTTTTTGTACAAATTAAAGTCGATTACTAATATTTAAAATAGTCAAACCAATGATCTCATCATTTTGATAGCGGATTAGAATATCTTCATCTGTCAGTTCACTATCATCGGCGGTAAGGGCGGGGTGTTGAAAATTGATGTACAACACATCGGCTTCGACATCGTAAAATGTCCAAGTATTCTTTTTAGGTAGGGTTTTAATTGCATTAGCTAATTTGAGATAGCTAGGAACTATAAAAGGGTTTAGGGGGAGAGTGACCATACTTCTTTACGTTTGTTAAGAGAATTGATACGTTTAGTCAGATAGGCAGTGATGACAAACCCATCCTCTTGTAATTCTTTGTAGATTGCAACTAAATGCTTGTTATCTCTAAGCGCCTTTATTACCAAAAGCTCTCCATTATTACCTTCTAAAATTTTATCAGGATTTTCTATGCTTTGCATAATCTCATCCTGAAGCTCAAGAAGTTCAGGATGTCCTTCGGATATGTGCTGCCATCTTTCTTCGGTTAGGCGAATGATTAGCCCACTCTTGGCTAATGCAGTTAAGGGCATAGAATGTTTCGAGTAAGGTGATTGCTAAGTTACTAGACTAAAGCTAAATTCTATACACCAACAAAGTTCCTGTTCGCTAAAGCAAGCATTTTATTCAAAACAAATTGCATTAAAATCCTTGCCAAGAATACCAAACATATCCTAGGCAAGCCAGCCCAATAAGCCATTGCCCCGCAATCAGGAAGAAAATCCCTAAAGCTCCAACCCCTAATGTAATTTGTTTACTATTATTAAAATACTTAGAAAATAGATTTGGTTTACTACTTATATATGAGTTTTCGTATGTCTCACCATGTGAATCAATATCATCTGTATCAGGCGAAGGTGGATTTTTAATTGACTCAACAATGTCGCAAATATTGAGCAGACGGATATTTAGTGATTCCTCTTCGTCCGCACTCAATATCTCCGTATGGGAATTTAGCCATTTATAAGAAGTAGAAGCATCACTGATGCACTCTTTCGCTTTCCATGTTTTATAAAGAGACAACATTATGGCTCCAAGCTTTAGGTGAATTCTTTTCATCATCTCAGCGTCTTCTAGCCTTTCAGCTAAATCTAGAGATTGCTTGAAAAATTTTTTGGATTCATCTAATCTCTCTTTACCCGCATCTACACCGTACGAGCGAATTGCACCGCAACCACGCGAAACTGCTTGGATGTATGAGTAAACGAGTAATACTTCAAGGGGTGTATCTTTGAGAAGGATATCTTTTACTAGATCACTACTTCTATCAGATATAGGAATTATTATTTCTCTCATAATATTTTTCCTTTCTTCATCAAAGATATTTCTCTCTTCATCAAAAGGTTGAAATGCGTCATCAATTTTGTTCGCTATATCTTCAAGCGGTGGCAAGAGACGCTCATTGATGATGATGTCTGACAAAATACCTACGGCTTCCAAAGCTTCTTTATCCTGTGGCTCAAACTGTAATATTTGTTGAAAACATTGCAAGGATTCAGAGTGACGCTTCAATTGAAGTAGAGCAGTAGCCCTAATACGGTAAAGTTCTACTTTATCAGGTTCAAGTTCTATGGCTTTGCTAGAGTCTGAGAGAGCATTCTCAAAATCACTCAGTTGAAGATAAACTGCTGAACGCAATGCAAATGAACCTACATCATGAGGATCAACTTCGATAGCTTGCGTAAAAAAATTAATGGCTGCTTCAAAGTTTCGCATCTTAGTAAATACCGAAGCACAGCCTCTCAATGCTTGTAAGCATTGTGGATCAATAGATAAGGCTTCTTGATAGAGATGCAAAGCATTTTCATTATCACCTTGATTGAAGGCTTGAAAAGCTTGACCCACCAAATTTTCGACATTCATACAATTATATTAATCTTTAGCAAAATTTATCTTTCAATTAC
>JAYTWB010000390.1:0-2728 GCA_043743655.1 Cyanobacteriota bacterium
CGTACAGATAATTAAGCCTTCTCACACACACCTAATCCAAAAAGGGGAAATCTCAAATGCTTTCTAATTTTAAGAAAATCTTGGCGATCGCTTGTGTAACTATGGCAGTCGGAGCCGTCACCCTGCCAAACCTTGTCTCAGCACAAAACACCACCCAAAACCAATCTGAAAAGCGGATGCCTCGTCAGGGGGGCGGATGGGAAAAATTGAACTTGACTGATACTCAAAAGGCGCAGATCAAGACAATCAAAGATAATGCTAAAGCGCAGAGCCAAAGTGTTCTCACAGCTGAACAACGCGCCAAACTTGAACAAGCTCGTCAATCTGGCGATCGCAAGGGCGTACGGAAGTCACTAAATCTGACTGATGCGCAGAAACAACAGATGAAAGCGATCGGTGAAAGCACCAAAGCTCAAATCAAGAATGTCCTCACTCCTGCTCAGCAACAACAACTTGAGCAAATGAAGCTAGACCGCAAACAAAATCGCGGTAATCGCTAGAAGAAATCAGAATAGAGTTTCCCCGTGGGGAAACTCTATTCTGATTGAGGGACTTCCTTCCATAATGTCGAAGTTTCACGAATACTCAAAAAGGTTCCATTTCCTAAAATCAAATGATCTAAGAGAGGAATACTCAGCATTCGTGCCGCTTCGAGTAACTGTCTCGTCAGGGTGATATCTTCTGGGCTAGGGGTTATATTTCCCGATGGATGATTGTGCGCCACGATTAACCTGACTGCGCCACTTTTTAATACTTCTCGAAAAATATCACGCGGATGAGCGATCGTCTCAGTCGCCGTCCCAATCGTGATAATCCGTTGAGCAATAATACGATTTTTGTTGTCGAGCATCACTACCGCTAAACGTTCTTGAGTTTGCCACATCAAGTCTTGACTGAGTGCAGCAGCGGCGACAGATGGTTCGGTAACTTCAGTTAAGTCGGGCAGTTTGGCATAAAGCGCTCTCTTCCCTAGCTCGATCGCTGCCAAAATAGATGTTGCTTTCGCGGGTCCCACACCCTCGATTTGCATTAGCTCTTGTGGCGAGACATTCTGCAAAGCTGCCACAGGATCAGCCGTGCGATCTTTGCTAAGAGTATTTAAGATTAGCTGTCCCAATCCTACGGCTGACAGTTTCCCTGCGCCTTGCCCAGTTCCCAATAAGATCGCGATTAATTCGGCATTTGATAAACCGCGAACTCCCTGACTGAGTAATCTCTCCCGAGGGCGATCGCTCTCAGCCATATCGACAATTCGCAGAGAATAGGTCATCAAAAATCCCCAAAGTAAGCACATAAATACTCAGTCAAAGTGGCTGCTGGATATCCAACTTTTTGAGCTTCGTAATTAGAAATTTGCGGCTGTAAAATGACTCTACATTGGGGTAAGAATTGTTGCTTGTCAGGCACTTTAGCTTTCATCTGTTTAAGCTGATTTATAACGTCAGGATTGATATTATTTTCTACAGACTCAGCCCTTTGTTGTATCTCTACCCATTTGCTGATTTGGATTAATTCAGCCCGATAAACCTTAAGTCGATTTTGAGCCTCAGTGTAGAGAATAGATTCAGGGGGAATATCTTCTAACATCTTCAGGGCTTGTTGACGCTTGTCTTGAGCAGATTTCCAGACAGTAGATTTGTGGGGCGGATTTTGTGATAATTTAGCTGCTTCTAGCGTGCCACTTTTAGCTGACTCTAGCTTCTTATTGGCGGCTTGTTCGATAGTTACTTTGCGATCAAAGGCTTCTAATTTTGGGCGTAAAACTGTTAATTCTTTCTGAGCATCTGCATATAGTGAGGCAGGGCGATCAGGAATTTCTTCTAATTGAGAAACTACTGTTTGAAGTTGATTGCGTGTTTCCGCAAGTGCATCCAGTTTAGTGATTTTTTGGGGGCTGAGGTTTTGATTTCTCAAGTTCTCTGAATTTGTCAAATACTGTTGCTGAGCCGAGCGATCCCATACCAACCAACCACAAATTCCCGCGATCGCTACGGTGGCAACCGCGATCGCTGGGAACATTGAGCGAAGATCAAAACTCGTTCTTCTTACAGATTCATTTATCGGTTTATTTACAGGCTTACTGTTTGTGGTGGGTGGTGGCGTGGCTTTAGTAGTAGCTCGTCTGGTTGGCGGCAGTGGTAAGGGTAAGGGTTTTGCCACTGTTGTGATTTCGTCTAGACCAAAATCTTCTTCTATCCAAGCATTTTTATCTATTGGCGATCGCCGACTTGGAGCCTGACTATTTATGTCGGGTGTAGTTTTATCTAATGTAATTTTATCTGGTGAAAAAGAACTATCTGGCTCAAACTCGAAATTCTCCAGTTCAAGTTCGCCTAAATTCATATCTCCTAAATTGAAATCTTCTATCTTGATGTTGCTAATTTCATCGCTATGGCTCTCAAGGTCATCAGGAATATTTGGCTTCAGATTGCCAATCAAAATATCCATCTCATCATCTTCATGACCAAGTGTTAGAGGTTTGCGGCGGTCAATACCTCTAAAACCTTCTAACTCTCCAAAGTCTTCTAGTTCATCCAGATCAAGTTCAATTAATGGCAAGGGAGGTTTAATATCAGCTACTTTTTGCCACTCAGGATGCTTTGCCCCAGACAATCTACCATATATAACTAAGCTGTCAGCCCATGAGATCGGCATCTGGTCAATACGGCGTTTCAGAATATCATAGAGGGAGGCATAGTCAAGGTCGTCACCCTCGGCTCGGGTGAGC
>JAYTWB010000391.1:0-3012 GCA_043743655.1 Cyanobacteriota bacterium
GAACTCAAGCCACTGCCAAAATCATCTAAAGCAAATCGACAGCCAATCTGTTTGATTGTACTAATGAAATATTGAGCATCGTCAAAGTTGGCGATCGCAGCAGTTTCTGTAATTTCAAAACAAATATGATGAGGTGGAACTTGGTAGAGAGAAATTTGGTCAATTAAGAAATTCAGAAACTGGCTATTACTAATGCTAGCTCCAGAAATATTGATCGCATACAATCTATCTATTGAGGCTTGTTGATGAGATAGGCTGTGATAATTCGAGAAAAACGTTTTAACTACCCAACTATCAATCTCAGTGATCAAACCATAGCGCTCGGCAGCAGGAATAAACTCATTAGGAGCGATTAATTCTTCCTTTTCGTCAAACATTCTTAGCAAAATCTCATAATGATCTACGGGTATTATTTGAGAAGTAATCGGGATAATCTTTTGGGTATAGAGACGAAAACTATTAGTTTCCAATGCATGACTGATTTTGGAAATCAATTGTCTCTCACCTCGTTGTCTAATGAGTTCGCTATCATTTTGACTGTAAAGATGAACAGAGTTGCGGCCTTTAGCTTTGGCGGCATAACAAGCAGCATCAGCCGCACCCATGACCTGCATTAGATCTTGACTGTTTGGGTCAATGGCAACAACGCCAATACTGACACTGATGATAAAGAGTTTGTTATGCCAAATAAATCGAAACTGATGCACTAGATCTCTAAGCTTTTCTGCAATATGCGCTGCTTCAGCGATCGGGCATTGATAAAGCAAAAGACCAAATTCATCGCCTCCCAAGCGAGCAAGCCGATCATTGGCTCGAACTCCTTTTTGTAAAAGGGTCGTGACTTGGCGCAATAGATCATCACCCGCAATATGACCGACAGTATCATTAACAACTTTGAACTGATCTAAATCTAAATAGCAAAGCGTGTGCTGTTGCTCGTCATTTTGAGTAGAAGCGATCGCTTCAAGTAGTAGCTGCTCAAATCCGCGACGATTAATTAAACCCGTCAGAGCATCATGGCTAGCATCCCAAGATAGTTTCTTGGCGAGACTACGCGATTCAGTGACATCATGAAAGACAAGGACTGCGCCGATAATTTGTCCTTGAGAATTTCTAATTGGGGCAGCCGAGTCCTCAATAGAATACTCCGTGCCATCACGAGCGATGAGAAGAGTATGATTCGCTAAACCTACAATTCGCCCCTTTTCTAGCGCTTTGGCGATCGGATTATCTACTGGTTTTCGGGTTGTTTCATTGACGATTATAAAAACTTCAGACAGAGGTAATCCTTCAGCATCCTCCGCTTTCCAACCTGTTAAACTCTCAGCAACAGGATTGAAATATTTAATATTACTCTCAGCATCGGTAGTAATGACAGCATCACCAATCGATTTTAAAGTCACTTGAGCCAGTTCTTTTTCGGCAAAATAGATATCTTTGAGGCGTTGGTTTTCTTCTATCTCTTTAATGAGGCTTAAATTTTGATCTTGGAGCGTTTGGCGCAATCTTCGGATTGTCAAATGGATTTCAATACGAGCTAATACTTCCTCAACTTGAAATGGCTTAGAAATATAATCTACTCCTCCCACAGCAAGTCCTTGCACCTTATTTGAAGCATCATTCAGAGCGCTCAAAAAAATGATCGGAATGTCTTCAGTTTGCTTATTAGATTTTAATTGTTTGCAAACTGCATAGCCATCAAGATCGGGTAATTTAATATCTAGTAAAATTAGCTCCGTTGCTGGAGATTGGGCAGCTCTAATGGCCATAGCGCCCGTTGTCGCACTCCTCACCTTATAACCCTGTACGGTTAATGTATCCCTAAGTAGACGCAGGTTGTCAGGCAAATCGTCAACGATTAAAATATTTCCTCGATAGCTATTCATACTAATATTTAGCGGTATTATCCCTGAATCATAAACTAATAAGTCTAATAAACCCATTATAAAGATGTCGATGTTACGGGAGTTAATACTGCCTTTTTGCCTAATCTAAGCGAGTTATCTACTAAAGTAGATTTTCCTGGAAATTCCTGAAATGCGATCGACAATTCTCTCAAAGATTTAGTACTGGATTTTAAGACGGATATCATTATGGAATTAGTCACATAATTTATGTATGAATAAACACATTTCCCAAATTGCAGGGCTATTCGTCATAGCGATCGCTTGTCTCGTATTGCTGGGATGGCAATTTGACATAACTCTGCTCAAAGCGGGTTTTCGTGGCCTAACCGCAACGATGAAAGCCAACACCGCGATCTGTTTTTTATTCGCTGGAATATCTTTGATATTGTTGCAGTACAATCCACCAACTCGCACCTATCATCAAATCTCTAAACTATTTGCAGGGGCGATCGCAGTCATCGGGCTAATGACCCTGAGCGAATATCTCTTTAGCTGGGATTAAAATATTGATGAGCTATTTTTTCGAGATGTTATTTCGTCTGCAACTCCTTACCCAGGAAGAATGGGAATAAACACCGCCTTGAACTTTATCCTGATGGGAGCAGCACTGGTACTGTTAGGGCAAAATTCAAGGCGCAACATTTGGATAGCTCATATTTGCAGTAGTTCTGCCGCTTTGATTTCTCTACTGTCTTTAGTTGGATACCTATTTGAAGTCGATATTGCGACAAGGTTAGTCATCCTCAAAACAGCTCAGGCATTACACACAAGCCTGACTTTTCTAATTCTCTACATAGGAATTCTATCGCTTCGTCCCGACAAGGGATTAATGCAAGTGATGACTAGTTCACTAGTGGGAGGAGAGATGGCGAGGAGATTACTGCCTTGGGCGATCGTCTTTCCCATAGCCTTAAACTGGTTCACTTTTCGGGGACGGAAATTAGGCATGTATGATATTCAATCTGAATATATATTACAGATAACGTTTGAAGTTCTCACCTTCTCAATCCTCATCTGGGGCACGGCTCAATATCTCAATCACATAGACTTAAGGCGAAAACAAAGCGACTTATCTCTTAAAAAGATTAATGAAACCTTAGAAGCC
>JAYTWB010000392.1:0-3831 GCA_043743655.1 Cyanobacteriota bacterium
TTGTAAGGCTGATTAGGATATTCGGTGGAGAGCCTGATTTTTTCAGGACGGACGCTGACAACGGCTTCGGCAATAGGTAGCCAGTTTTTGGGCTTCGCCGCCACGATCGCTAAACCCGTAGACGATCGCAACTCAACAAATGCACCATCCTGCTCGATCACCCGACAGGCAAACAAATTTGTCTCACCGACAAAATCCGCCACAAAAGCTGAAGCAGGGCGATCGTAAACTTCCGCAGGTGAGCCGACCTGTTCGATTCGCCCTTGATTCATCACCGCAATTCTCGAAGAAATTGCTAGAGCTTCGCTCTGATCGTGAGTGACCATGATGAAAGAAATCCCTAACTCGTATTGCAAATTTGACAACTCTACTTGCAGTTCTTTGCGAAGCTTGAAGTCCAAAGCTGCCATCGGCTCATCGAGCAAAATTACTTTCGGACGATTGACTAGGGCGCGGGCGAGAGCTACCCGTTGCTGTTGACCACCCGATATTTGGCTAGGATAGCGATCGCTTAAGTGATCGAGGCGGACTTGCTTGAGCGCATCCTTCACTCGTTGTTGTATTTCTGACTTGGCGACTCGCTTAACTGTTAAACCAAAGGCAACATTATCAAAAATGGTCATATGCCCAAACAAGGCATAGCTTTGAAATACCGTATTTACAGGGCGTTGATAAGCAGGGATATAAGTCATTGGTTGACCCTGAATTAACACTTCACCTGCTGATGGTTCTTCAAAGCCAGCTACCAGTCGCAGTAATGTCGTTTTGCCACAGCCTGATGGACCCAAAATGCTAAAGAGTTCACCACGTTGAACTTGCAGATCGACACCCTGGACAACCGTATTTGCCCCAAACATTTTAAATACTCTCTGGAGTTCTACATCAGGAACTGTAGTACCTGTTGCGGTCTGCTTAGCGGCGGTTGACTGTGCCATGTTGTGATGCTCAAACTTCTATTAATTGGTGTCACTAAGTCTTTTGCATTTTAGCGTGTTGTAGCTGATAAATGAGTTGCAATGTTAGGGCAATGATTACGGAAATTTGTCCTGCGAAAGCAAGGATAACATCAGAAAGCTTAATGTTGGTGATCACAGCCCAAGGATATCCCCAAAATAGCCACACTCCAGCATAGCGATCGGGACTAATAGATAGGCTAAACATGATCAAGACTGGTAGAAAAACTAATCCTGAAATTATTCCCGTTGTCCATGCGGTCGGATTGCGAATTTTAAGGAACAAAATTAATTGTGTAATCAAAGCTAGCAAAATAGTTGAGATTGTAAAAGAAGCCAGAATGATGATCGCTTTGGATTTAGCTTCTGGATTAGTCCATGAGTTTAACCAAATTAAAATTGGTAGTTGAGTAAAGAGAAGATTGAGGGCGATCGCGATCGGGGCTGGGCTTTTGTCTGACCAAATCAGATCGCGCAAGACATAGCTAAACCCTGAGCCAAATCTTGATGGATGCTCTTCAGTTGTTGACAACGCTCCAAATCTCACCCAGTCGAGTAACGCTTGCCGCTGTGGTGTGAGTGAAGCGATCGCACTTAGAAACACAAAACAATTGGCAATATAAAGCAGTAGTAATAGAACTAATTGAAATCCTGGAGCATCACTAAACCGTGATTGCATACAAAATCCTAACATCAGGATTTCTAGATAAGCGGTGATTACATAGCTTTGTCCTTTGCTAATTAAAGTCGCAGTTGGATTATGAAAGCGGCGTTGCAAAATCCGCCAGATCGCTAAACTAAAAATTGCTAAGTTGGCAATTGTAAAAATATGTGAAGTCCAAATATTCGATGTAATTGGCAAATACCACCATTCAGCTTGAATGGGAGTAATCGGTCCACCAACCAAGACTTTACTCAATGGACTCCATGTCGTGAAAATATTCCACCACATAAATGCAGGAACAATCCAGACAAAAGTAACAAATGAGTATATTAATGCTCCTGCTGATACCTGTCCGCTAAATTTGGCTTGCCAACCACTTAGTAAAGCCACCAAAATTGAGCCACTAAATAGCAAGAATGCAGTGCCGATTAGCAATATGTAAAAGCTGAATAAAAAGGCGATCGGCACATTAGCCCCGATTGCCGTAACGAGGTGATATGGGAGTAATAGTCCGATCCCGATATAAGCCAGCAATGGCACACCCATGATTTTGCCCATGAGAATGCTGATGCTCGATCGCGGGCTGATCCGAATAAAATTAAGCGTACCTTTATAGTCTTCGAGAGAAAGATCGGCAATTATGCTGTAAACCCCGACTAAAAACAAAATAAATGGTTCAGTCCAAGTTACTACCCGAAACTGCTCTAACCACCAATTTTGCCAAGAGTTGGCACAGCCAAATCCGCGCGCTTGTGCGTAACAGTCTTCAGCAGGAATGCGCTGACTATAAAATAAAAGCAAAAGCATTTGAAATAGCAAAGATATACCGATCGCTACGATCAAATTGCGTAGTTTTAATTTGCCCCGAATCTCCCGCAACAGTTGCGGGTTCCAGTCGCCAATCCAATCGAGCCAAGCTGTTATCATGATCAAAATAATTATGAAATAGATATGGAAGATAAAGCTGAAAACTTAAAAATCCAAAATGCTCAGGAAATTCAAAAGCCTCAAAAAATCCGCTTTGGGTTACTTGTCATTTTGGTTAGTAGTAGTTTGTTGATCTTAGTGCGATCGTTGATCGATAGCAATATTGGTAAACCTACTCCGTTCTCATTTCCTAAGCAAATCGAATTAGCTTTAGCATCTTTGCCGTCAAAAAACCAGATCAAAAATCAGGTAAAAACTCAACAATTAGCCACAATTATTGATAATAAAGACTTTTTTGGTAAGCCTAAGTATTTGTCTGGAGAAAGTTATCAATATCTATTAGATAATCTAGCCATAGACATTGATCTGAGATATGCGATTGGTACAGATGGAGATGTGCCTTTGTTTATTAAAGAACTAGGTAATATTAATATCAATGAAGATCAGTTACGCCAAAAAATTGCGCCTAAAGACGCGATCGGCTACCATGCCACTTTCACGCATCAAAATCGCGCATATTTAACTGCTTGCATTAACCCACGCGGTATCTCTACGGTCACAAAAGAGCAGTTTGAAGATAATGCTAGCGATCGGGCAACTGATCGTGATGTCGTGATTGGTTGGTTGCTCGGACAAAAAGATTTACGCGACAGACGTTGCCTTTGGACGCTGATATCTACGCCGATCACCTCAGATAATGATCTTAATATTACTAATCAAAAATTGGAGAAAATTTGGATTTCATGGTATGAATGGTGGAAACCGCAATTCCCTCCACTTTAAAATATCGTATTTAGTTTATGAGTAATTCCAGTTCAAATTCTACTGAAATAATTACCGCTAACCTACTCCGTTTTGCAGGTTATGGACTTCTATTACTCGCGTTTGCTAACTTTGCGGATGCGCTAGTCCCACCAAAATTTGGTCAAGACGCTACGTGGGAATTTAGTACATTAGCAAAGTTAGTTGGTACTTCCCCAGTTCCAATTATCGGTCTAGTATTGATCTTCTATGGTGAATCTACAGCTCGTTCAGCATTCGGCAAAAATATTCTCAAGTTTTTGTCATGGCTATCGTTATTATTAAGCGTTTTATATGTGGTAATGCTGCTGATTGGCATTAGCGCAACGATTCGGATTAATAACGACAATACTACCAAAGCTAGTTTTGCTTTGTCGCAACAAATTGCTCAATTTACTTCAGCCAAAGGAAATTTAAAAAATACTAATGATGCCAATTTACTAAAGGTTGCAGAACTGCTTGAAAAGCGATCGCCGAACATCAAAC
>JAYTWB010000393.1:0-2666 GCA_043743655.1 Cyanobacteriota bacterium
AAAGTGAAAATCGAAGCCCACGCTGATTAATTCAACTTGGAGGGAGTCAATTAAAATTTTTTGGATAAATTCAGTTGCCGTTAAATTAGCAAGATTCGCATCAAAGGGTAACAAAACCAACTGCTCTACACCCAGTGATTCTAGCAAAGCGATTTTTTCGTCAAAGGGAGTAAGTAGCGATCGCGGCTTTTGACTAAAAAATTCTTGAGGATGGGGCGAGAAGGATACAACGGTGCTAGTTAGATTTTTGTGATGATCGTGCAAGGCGATCGGCAAGATCGGCGCAATTACATGACGATGTCCTACATGTACGCCATCAAAGTTGCCGAGGGCGATCGCGGTAGGACGAGAAATTTGGTTTGGATCAAAGATTACTCTCACGCTTAACATTTTGACATAATTTCTGGATGTCATCTCAAAATCATGGCAATAATTGTGATGGCAATAAATGAGAGGTAGTATAAAGCGTTCCCTCTCATTGTATAAGTCGTGACGAATTGTCATGACATTCTGCTATGTTTGAGGTTCGCCGTTAGCTGACTATCCATGACCGTTAGAGAAACTTTTCGCCGCACAAAAATTGTTGCTACTATTGGCCCTGCGACCAGTAGCTCCGACATGATTCGCCAGCTTATCGAAGCGGGTGTAAGTACTTTCAGACTCAATTTTTCCCATGGCACTCATGCCGACCACCATCGCAGCATCTGTAATATTCGCCAAGTATCCAGCGAATTAAATCAACCTGTTGGCATTTTGCAAGATTTACAAGGACCAAAAATTCGACTCGGCATATTTAAAGATGGTCCGATTAACTTAGAAAAAGGTGACAAATTTACGCTCACTAGCCGCAAAGTTGACGGTACATCAGAAATTAGCTGCATTACTTACGACACTCTGGCTGAAGAAGTGCCAATCGGCGCGGTGATCATGCTCGATGACGGCAAAGTAGAAATGGTTGTTGAAAATGTCAATGTTGAATTAGGCGATCTTTATTGTCGTGTGGTCATCGGTGGCACGCTTTCTAATAACAAAGGTGTAAATTTCCCGAATGTCCACTTATTAGTCAGCGCCATGACCGACAAAGATCGCGAAGATTTGCGATTTGGCATGTCTGAGGGTGTTGATTGGGTCGCGCTTAGCTTTGTCTGCACGCCTGAAGATATTCTTGAGCTTAAAGACCTGATTACAGCGACAGGGCGTAAGGCAAATGTGATTGCCAAAATCGAGAAGCATGAAGCGATCGCCAATATGGAAGCAATTCTTGCGGTATGTGATGGCGTAATGGTTGCCCGCGGCGATCTCGGCGTAGAAATCCCTGCTGAAGATGTACCAATCGCTCAAAAGCAATTAATTAAAACCGCCAATCGCCTCGGCATTCCCGTAATCACAGCGACTCAGATGCTAGACAGCATGGTCAACAGTCCCCGCGCCACTCGCGCCGAAATATCGGATGTGGCAAACGCGATCATCGATGGAACCGATGCCGTGATGCTCTCTAACGAAACTGCGGTCGGTAAATATCCGATCTTGGCAGTGGAAACAATGGCAAGAATCGCGGTACGGATTGAGAAAGAACAAGATTTGCAAATGCACCCAGTCAAAAGTATGGGGCGTGCTGTTCCTAATGCGATTAGCCAAGCAGTTGGGAACATCGCGATGCAGCTAAATGCGGCAGCGATCGTCACTCTCACCAAGACAGGCTCCACAGCGCGTAACGTCAGTAAATTCCGTCCACCGATTCCGATTTTGGCAGTTACGCCCAATGTCCAAGTGGCAAGATGCTTGCAGATGGTCTGGGGTGTGCAGCCGATGGTCTTGGTATCTTTACCATCAGCAAGGCAAAACTTTGAGGCGGCGCTTAACCTCGCTCAAGAAATGAAATTGCTCACCGCAGGTGATCTGGTGGTCATGTCAGCAGGAACTCTCCAAGATGTGGCGGGTTCGACTGATTTGATCAAGGTTGAGTTTGTTTCATCGGTAGTAGGTCGAGGCTTGAGCATCGGTTCAGGGATCGTGCATGGTCGCGCTAGAGTCGCATTTCATCATCTTGATGTCCGCGATTTTAATGAAGGTGAAATCCTAGTTATTGATCGCACTGACGCTGATTATATCGAAGTAATTCGCAAAGCCTCAGCCGTAATTACCGAAGAAGCTAGCCTTGAATCCCATGCTGTAATCATTGGCAGAAGGTTGGGGATACCCATTTTAGTGGGGGTCAAAAATGCCACAGGCTTCATTCGCGATGGTGAACCACTGAGCGTTAACTTTAGCAAAGGGATGATTTATTCTGGTTCGCGATCAGATGATTTAGCATATTAACTATGTAACGCTTTTCAATCAAACTTCTGTACCTCATGGGAAACGCTATATTGGATAGGGAGCAACGCACCCTATCCAATTCTCTTGTGAGTTAATCATGCAAAATTTTGCTTTTTACAATCCCGTCAAGATTTTATTTGGTAAAGGTCAGATTGCGAATATTGCCAAAGAAATTCCTGCTGGTGCCAAGATTCTTGTCATCTATGGTGGCGGCAGTATTAAAAGTAATGGAGTTTATGATCAGGTAAAAGCAGCTCTAGCAGGTCGGGACTTTCTAGAATTTGGTGGCATTGAAGCAAATCCGCATCTAGAAACATTGCTCAAGGCTGTTGAACTGATTCGGGCTG
>JAYTWB010000394.1:0-5987 GCA_043743655.1 Cyanobacteriota bacterium
ATTTTATCGATGCTGCGGTGACGCTTTTAGCATGGTGGGCAACTGGTTTTGCGATCGCGTTTGGTTCAACTAGCAATGGTTTTTGGGGAGTTGATGGATTTTTTTTGAGCAATGCTTTTATTTTTAAAGATGGTGCGATCGAGTATGCCTTTAATACCGTAAATTCCACTGCTTCGGTGCATACATTAACCCTATTCTTCTTTCAATTCGCTTTCGCTGCTACAGCGAGTACGATCACCACAGGCTCGATGGCTGAGCGTACTGACTTCAAGGGCGACCTGATTTATACATTTATCATGGCAGCGGTGATGTATCCACTGGTGGTGCATTGGGTTTGGAATAATGGGGGCTGGCTCAATAAACTCAGTTATCACGATTTTGCAGGTAGTTCGGTTGTGCATACTGTCGGCGGCTGGACATCGCTAGTGGGTGCATATTTACTTGAACCCCGTCCTGATCGCGTATGGGGACAAATTCCCCCCGCCCATAACCTCGGATATGCCACAATCGGTGCAATGATTTTGTGGTTTGGTTGGTATGGCTTCAATGGTGGTTCAGCCCTTGCTATCAGCAATCCTGGATTGATTAGCTTAGTAGTTGTAAATACATCTTTAGCCGCTTCGGCGGGCGCAATGTCTGCATTTTTGTATATTTATTTTCGCTTTCGTCAATGGCATTTATTCTGTGGTCTGAATGGTTCGCTGGCAGGATTAGTGGCGATTACGGCGGGTTGTGCTTATGTAATGCCTTGGGCAGCGGCGTTGATCGGATTGGTGGCGGGTGTACTTGTATTGGTGGTGGTAGATATTATTGAGTGGTTTGAAATTGACGATCCTGTAGGTGCATTTGCTGTGCATGGTTCTTGCGGCATGATGGGAACGATCGCGGTTGGTTTATTTGGACATCCTGCTCTGACGATCAATAAAAAAGCTGGTTTATTTTTGGGTGGTGGTTTTGACTTATTAGGAGTCCAACTTGGTGGTGTTGCCGCGATCGCTACTTTTGCCGTTGTTTTTTCTTTCCTTATGTTTGGCTCACTTAAGGCTTTAGGAATACTTCGAGTTAATGCTGAAGCTGATCGTATTGGCATTGATGTTTACGAACATGGCGCATCGGCTTGGCCGGATGTCTACCCAATTGATGATCTGCAATTTGAAGAGGAAGATTGATTTCAGAAGGTGACGCTTGTTATAAGTAACTATGCATAAGTAACTTTAAAACTTTTAAAGCTTAGAAGAGTGGTTATCGCGTGCAGCACGATAACCACTCTTCTAAGTTTTGGTTTTTAATAAATTTGAGAGGCATCTGTGAAGATTCGTAAGGCAATAATTGCATATAAGTCGGGCAGTCAAATTGGCAAGATATGGGCGGAACGATGTAGCCGCGAATTGGAAGAACTTGGAGTCAGGGTGTTAATTGGTCCCACGGGAGCAACTGATAACCCCTATCCTGTTTTTCTAGAGTCTATGCATCAAGAAATCGATCTAGCGATCGTATTAGGTGGCGATGGTGCAACTTTGGGTGCGGCAAGGTATTTAGCAAAACTGGGAGTGCTGATTTTGGCAATTAATGTCGGCGGTCATTTAGGGTTTTTAACCCACTCTATTGAGGAATGTGGAAATACCATCGAAATTTGGGAGCGCTTATTATCTGATCGCTTTGCGATCGAGAAACGGATGATGCTTGAGGCAGAAGTTGTGAATGTGGATCAGAGCTTGGGGCATAGGTTCGGACAGCCCTGTGGTCCATTTTTATGTCTGAATGAGATATGTGTAAAACCTGCATCTCTTGATCGCATGGTTTCTGCATCCTTAGAATTAGAAATTGATGGAGAAGTTGTTGATCAATATCATGGTGATGGATTAATTGTGGCGACTCCAACTGGATCGACTTCTTACACGGTGGCTGCTAATGGTCCGATCGTACATTCAGGAATGCACGCGATCGCGATTACTCCTATCTGTCCATTGAGTTTATCGAGTCGGGCGATCGTGATTCCACCGAAGTTGACGGTTAGCATTTGGCCGCTTTCGACAGATGACTTCAGTTTAAAGTTATGGACAGATGGAGTGATGGCTACTTCAATTTTGCCTGGACAGAGGGTGGATATTAAAATGTCAGATTGTCAGGCACAATTTATCGTGTTACGAGAAGGATACTCTTATTATCAAGCATTACGCCAAAAGCTGTTGTGGACAGGCGCAAGAGTGCGCTATCCAAATTCATACAGATGCACATAAGCATTAAAAATCCAACACAGCAGGATTTTTAATGCTTATTCTGGAGCTAATCGCGGAAGGCGACTCGACCAGTTTTAGGGAGGCTAAAAGCTACAAAAAAGAAGAAGTATAAAGTATAAACAATTCCACCAACTGCACCCATAAATGCTAAGTTTTCGACAGGTACTCCGTTATGAAATACGCTGCTAAAACTCAGAGGTGGCTCAAACCAAATTTTACAAATATCACTAAGCTGTTCAGGTTTTAGAAACGCACAATTAGCAAATAATAGTCGTAATCCAATACTCAAAAAGCAGTAAACAGTGGTCGCCCACCGCCACCCTAAATAAATAGGTTTTAATTTTTTTGGTGAAGCTTCAATGTCTTCATTCAAATCTTGCCAAAACCAAAGTGCAAACACAATCAATATCTCAGCAATGATGCCCGAGATAAAAGTGATCGCTAAGCTGCCGATCGCCAAATAAATAGTAATAAGTACGAGGCTTGCCACGCGCCAGTATAGAAGTAGCGATCGCTTGATTGCTTCATTACCACTCCGAAAAGCCCAGCATAACAATCCAAAAGGAATAAGAACAATAAACAGTAGAGCTAATCGATAGTCTAGCCATACAAGTTGACGAATAAGGGTTGCATCCATAAAGGCTAAAGTTTCTGACCAGATTTTTCAGTTTATGTTAGTATACTAGCCCGCAGTAAGCCCCGCAGTAAGTAATTACAAATAAACAGCTATATCTCTCAACAAAAAATCAATAAAAAATCAACAAGAACTCAACTAAAAAAGCGAGATCAAGACTGGTGGGTCTTAATCTCGCTGTAAATGGGCTTAACGAAACATTTATGTTGCTAATTTTAGGTTCTCAAAATACATTCTTTTTTGCATCAGCTAAATAGCCGATTAAATAACTGATCTAACTAGATTTAGCATTAAAAAAAGAGAAGTAACGCTTCTTTTTTTGTTTTAGATATGTTTTAGAATTAATCTAACTCTACTTTCTAATTGAATTATGGAAAAGCTATCTAAACTTAAAAAATCTCCAATGTTAAAAGGAGCGCAGATTTCTGATGCTGTTACAGAAACTGTTGGTTCATGGAAATTTATTCTCATTCAAAGTTTTTTGCTGGGAGTATGGATTGTTCTCAATGTGATTGGCTGGATTAAACATTGGGATGAGTATCCTTTTATTTTGTTAAATCTGGCGCTTAGTTTCCAAGCTGCTTATGCCACTCCATTCATCTTGATGAGCCAAAATCGCCAGTCTGAAATTGATCGCGAAAAGGCGATGCAAGACCTTGATATTGATATAAAAGCAGAAATGGAAGTCGAGGCTTTACATCAAAAAATTGATAGCTTAAGAGATAAAGAGATTGCTGAACTTCGAGAAATGTTGGCTATGCAAAATAAGACAATTCAGCGGTTAGAAGAAATGCTTGCCCGCGAGATTGGCGCTAATCATCCTGATGTATAAAGTAGTAGACATAAAGTAGAATAGGCTGAGTAGTTGTTTTTAGAAACTGATCGGCAATGTCTGCAATTTTAACTAAAGTCCCCAAACAAAAGCTCAAGAATCCGCCGCTGCAAGTGCATACTTTGGGCGATCGCAGTTTGCGTCAGCCTGCGAAACGGATTAGTAAGGTAAATGACGAAATTCGGCAGACTATTGTCGAGATGTTGCAAACGATGTATAGCAATGACGGAATCGGGCTAGCCGCTCCACAAGTGGGAATTAACAAGCAACTATTGGTAATCGATCTTGAACTTAAGGATGAGAACAAGCCTCCTTTGGTGATGATTAACCCTGAGGTGAAGTCTTTGAGTGGAGAATTGATTACTGGCGAAGAGGGCTGTCTGAGTGTGCCTCAAGTTTTTTTAGATGTTGTCCGTCCTGATAAAGTTGAAGTCGCATATCGTGATGAAGAGGGGCGACCACAGCGACTTATTGCCGATGGTTTGCTAGCAAGGGTGATTCAGCATGAGATGGATCATCTCAATGGTGTGTTATTTGTTGATCGCGTCAAAAATGCGATCGCTTTGAACAAAGAACTAAGCTCTCATGGCTTTTTGGCAAAGGATGTCCAAGCCATAAAATAGTCAAGCCGTAAAATAGTTTGGTTCGGCAAGAGTTTCCCTTCGCAAGTTTCATTTCGCAAAACTCTTGCCGAAAACATTAAGTTCGCTGTTCTAATATTTCGGTAAAGGCTTGTTCAAAATCTTCGTTCATGATCTGGAGATTTTCTAGTAGATTGGAACTATCGCTTTGATGGCGGCGAATTGCGAATATAGCGGCGCGATTGCTGAGAAAAGCGAGATCGGCTCCATTCCAATCTTGGGTGCGTTCTGCCCAGTTTTCTAATTTAAGACTATTAGCGAGGGGGCGATCGCGATTATGCACGGCAAGAATGGAACTACGGCTATCTTGATCGGGTAAGTCCACGATCATATGTAGTTCGATCCGACCTGAGCGCAACAAGGCTGGATCGATCGCTTCACGGCGATTAGTTGCGCCAATTACTAACAATCCTTCGGCTGATTGCAATCCATCGAGTTCGGTTAATAGCTGACCGATGACGCGATCGCTTACGCCACTGTCGCCCTGATAGCTGCCTCTTGCGGGTGCGAGGGTATCGATCTCATCAATAAAAATCACGCAGGGAGCTGCCTGACGCGCTTGAGCAAACAGTTGCCGAATTGATTGTTCTGATGCGCCCACCCATTTTGTCAGCAGTTCTGAACCTGCCACGGCAATAAAATTAGCTTGAGCTTGAGTGGCGATCGCTTTTGCAAGCAGCGTTTTACCAGTCCCTGGTGGACCATAGAGCAGAACGCCGCGAGTAGCCTTAGCGCCTGTATGAGCATAGATGGCGGGATCGATTAAGGCTCCTGCCACTGCTTCTTGGAGAGTTTGCTTAACTTTAGTGAGTCCACCGATTTCTGCCCATTCGACTTTAGGAACTTGAATTTGTAGCGATCGCAATACGGCTGGTTGAACTTGCTTTAGGGCAAATTTAAAATCTTCAAAGTTTACATCAAGGCTATCAGGAATATTCTCTAAGTTCACAACTTGGCGGCGCAACGCATTGGTCGCAGCTACTTGACAAAGCCCCTTAAGATCGGCTCCGACATAGCCATGAGCGCGATCAGAAATATCATCTAAATCAACATCAGAAGTCAAAGGCATTGACCGCGTATGGATTTCTAAAATCTCTCGGCGGGCAAAGCGATCAGGAATTGGAAAAACAATCTCGCGATCAAATCTGCCAGGACGGCGTAAAGCAGGATCGATCGCATCAGGACGATTAGTCGCCGCGAGGACAATTACTCCCTTTGTCGGAGTAAATCCATCCATTAAGCCTAGCATCTGTGCGACTAGACGTTTTTCGACTTCTCCTTCCACATTGGCACGATTGGGAACTAGAGCATCAATCTCATCAATAAAAATCAAACATGGTGCAGATTTTTCAGCCTTCTCAAATACCTGTCGTAACCGAGTTTCGGCTTCGCCATAGTATTTGCTAATAATTTCTGGCCCCACGATCGCGATGTAATTTACCCCTAATACATTGGCAAGCGATCGCGCTGTCAGAGTTTTGCCAGTCCCTGATGCGCCCACTAGCAAAACTCCTTTAGGTGGCTCTAGTCCCAGTTTTGCTAAAATATCGGGTCGCTTTAGAGGTATCTCTACCAAATCACGTAGCTGTGCTAGCGTATCACTCAATCCGCCAACTAAGTCCGCGATCGCGGGAGGAGTC
>JAYTWB010000395.1:0-6095 GCA_043743655.1 Cyanobacteriota bacterium
CAAATATTGACAGTAGCCAAAAATCAATCAGAAACAATTAGATGAATTTTAGTTAAGTACCCAGTCTCTAACCTTTTCAAGAGCTTTCCAGTCTGGACGACGGCGCAAACCTTCTTCAAAATTCTCAACAATTTCTGGCTTAATATCTTTCAAAATCATCAGCCAGTTTTGAGCTGCTTCAACCTGTTCACGAACACCTTTTTGTGATAGCTCTAGCATAGCGATCGCGAGATTAATTCGGGCTTGAGGGTCTTCGGGGGTAATTTTTACGGCTTTTTGAGCTGCTTTAAGAGCGAGCTTAGCGTTGTTGTCTAGCAAATATAACCATGATAGACAAATCCAACCGCTAGCAATTTTGGGTTGGCGATCGCATATTTTTTCAAACTCAGGAATTAAGTCTGCCGCAGATTCACCTTGTTTGTAGCGTTCTAGACTTTTAGTGAATAAATCTTCTGCAATTTCTATATTCATTGAGCGAATCAAAACTCCCAAGCCGTGTTTTTGCCTTTGCGATATTAGCATAAAGTTAAGGGGCGAAAAACGCTTCTTTACTTTGACTTCATTTTGACTTAGAAATTTTATCTACAAGTTTTATTTACAACTTTATGAGTCAGCGTATACCTATTGTTAATGTCGGGATCGATACAACTAGCTACACAGATACTTGCGATCGCATTACTATGCTTGCTCAACAAGCCAAATCTTGTTATATCGTGGTTGCAAATGTCCATGTGGTGATGACGGCTTACTGGGATCAGACTTACCGTCAAGTGTTAGAAAATGCCGAAATCATTACGCCTGACGGGATGCCGCTTGTCTGGGGATTGCGATCGCTAGGTGCAGAAAATCAACAGCGGGTATATGGTCCTGACTTGATGATGGCAATGTGCGATCGGGCTGGGCAAGAAAATCTTTCTGTTTATCTCTATGGTGCAACTGCAAACACATTAGATAAATTAGAACAAAATTTAAAAGCAAAATTTCCTGATTTAGCGATCGCGGGTAAACACGCTCCACCATATTTAGATATTAATTCTTCCAAATTTCGATTACAGTTAGCCGAAGATGTGCAAATTATTGCGAAGTCTAGGGCGGAAGTGGTATTCGTGGCGCTTGGTTGTCCCAAGCAAGAATTTTGGATGAGTCAGGCTCATCATCAATTAGCGGCGGTGATGATTGGTGTCGGTGCAGCTTTTGATTTTCATAGTGGGCAGGTCTCGCAAGCACCGCGCTGGATGATGGCGATTGGTTTGGAATGGCTATATCGATTTTGCCAAGAACCGATGCGTCTATGGCAGCGATATTTAATCAATAATCCTTGTTTTGTGATTTTGTTTGCGATCCAGCATTTACAACGACAATTAAAGCAAATCAAAACCAAAAAAGTATGAAGCGGCGCTTCATACTTTTTTGGTTTTATGTTCTCACAAGAATGGCGACAGCTATATTTTCTAGGTTTGGCTGAACTGAGATCAAATATGGGCAAGATAACGATTAGAAATTAATAAAGTTGATTTTGTGATCCAAAATCAGAGAGACAAGAGGCATATGATAGTGAGCAGCGATCGCCAGCCAATCCCAAAACCAACTAAAAATCGTGCTAAGAAGCATGATCTTCGCGCAGGAAGTCAAATTCAGTCGTGGGCTATGGTGGATTTTAACTGGCTGCGAGCGCTGTTATTAATTATCAGTGATATTTTGGGGTTAGCGATCGCTTGGAAAGTTTCGCTGAGTTTTAATCAAGTTTTTTCACCTTTGCCACCCGAACTTAATTGGGGAGAATTTGCGGGATTAACGGGTTTGTTTTGGGCTTTTGCAGCGGTGATTGTTACGGGTTTTGCTTACCATAGCTTTTATCGCGGTGAGTCTCAATGGCGTAACTATGTTAAGCAATCTCAACTTATTAGTGGTGTTTATCTTTCGTCTCTAGTGGTCAGCTATTTTTGCAATCCTACTGTTGACGCACCGAGATCGCTATTTCTCCCAGCTTGGCTTGGCAGTATTGCCATGATCATCGGATTGCGGTTGCTGCTGACTTTATTGTTTGACCAGTTTCCGATCGCGATTACGCATACCCCCGTTTTTATTATCGCGCCAAGCGATCGGATTGCATACTTAGCAAATATTATCGAAAATCGTACAGGCTACAAAGTTGTGGGTGTACTTGCCTCTTCTCTTGCCAATACTTCACACTCAATGCAATCTATTATCCACTCTGGCGCAAAAGAAGTAATTGCTGAAGGATTGCCTGAGACTCAACTCGCCTCACAGTTGTATTGGCAACTTCGCAATGCAGGTATCGGGCTAAGATTAGTTCCATCAAGTTTAATGCTGTTACATCGGCGCGGTACTCCAGAAATCTTTGGGTCAATGCCCATGATTCGGATCGAGTCATCAATGCTGGCAAATTGGGAATATATCTTTAAGCGTTGTTTAGATTTTGTCGCCGCAATTATCGGATTAATCGTCTTATCGCCTATTTTTATAGCGATCGCGATCGCTATAAAAACCAGTTCCAAAGGAAGTATATTTTATACTCAAGATCGGATTGGCTTGCAAGGGCAGTCATTTCGGATGTGGAAGTTTCGCAGTATGTTTATGGATGCTGATCGCCGCCAAGCAGAACTTGAACATCTCAATAAAAGTTCTGATGGCGTAATGTTCAAAATTGAACATGATCCTCGCATTATTCCCATTGGACATTTTTTGCGTTGCACCAGTCTTGATGAGCTTCCACAACTATTCAATGTATTGTTTGGGCAAATGAGCCTTGTGGGGCCTCGACCTCTACCTGTCCGCGATGTGACTCGATTTACAAACTGGCATCATACGCGCCATCTTGTCATGCCAGGGATTACTGGTCTATGGCAAATCTCAGGGCGATCGGATTTAGATACAATTGATGATGTTGCTAAGTTAGATTTATTTTATATAGACCGATGGTCATTAAACTTTGATCTAGAAATTCTCATTGAAACTATCCGACTTGTTTTGTTTGGTAAAGGTGCATACTAAGCCGCAAACATGAGTCGTCCTCTACGCGAAAGGCTCACGTTTGGGATTTTAAGGTTGATTATTTTAATCTTAAAAATCAAAAAGAACTTGATTTTTTTCGACAAATGATTACAATCTAAATGTAAACCGATCAAAATATTCTACAAAGTAAATAAAAATGAGCGAAAATTCAGGGCTTGGTGGATTTGTAAGCGGCTTACAGCAAAAAGCTGGTGAACTTGCTGAAAATCTTAAAGAGAAAGCTGAGGGCGTTGTCGGCACAGAAAATGTGAAAAAAGCTACTGATTTCTTGAATACAGATGTCGGTGCGATCGCCAAAGATTCAACTGGCAAAGCCATTGATGCTCTAGAAACAGCAACTGGTCGTGACATTGACGGCGATGGTGATATCGGTGGCAAACCTCAAGCGTAAGTCACGATAATGAATAAAAAAGGCAGCGCGAATGCGCTGCCTTTTTTATTCATTATGACAAGACTAATTAACAGGGCGAGGAGTCGCAACTGGAGAAGTCTGAACCTGTGGAGTAGGAGAGACAGGAGTCACAGGAGTCGCAACTGGAGTCTGAACCTGTGGCGCAGGAGTCACAACTGGAGGCTGCGTGATTGTTACAGGAGGAAGATTAACTTCAACCTTAGGCGTAGGTTGGGGCGTTGCAGGTGCAACTTCCTTTATAGTTGTGTTGTTGCGTTCGATCACTGTTGATTTATTTTCTCTAACCGTATCAGTGCCTGGCACTAATATCTGCTGGGTTGGGGCTGGACGGTTGTTCATGAAATAGGCAACTACCCCTGCACCCACAGCCAAAGTAAGCAAAATACCGAGGATCAGTCCACCAGAACTGCTGTCGCTGCTCACCTTAGTAGTGCGCTGTTCTGATATTCTGCTTCCCTCTACAGAATTATTTGGATGAGATGTAACTTTCTTGGTTGTGATTTCTCTATCTATTTCGTCAGACATATCTTTTAACTTCTACTTAATTTAATTGTTGATTAGCTAACATGAATGGCAATTTTCGCTATCCATGCTAGCTTTTAGGCAGCATTCTAAGCTGACTTAATCAGGCGTAGCCCAAATAAAAGAACAACCGCACCAACTGTGGCAACGATCAAACTTCCGATTAATCCACCACCCGTAGATACTCCGAAAGTACTGAATAAAAATCCACCAAGCAATGCTCCAATCACGCCGACAACAATGTCTCCAACCAATCCAAATCCTCCGCCTTTAACCAATTGACCAGCTAGCCAACCAGCAGCTAATCCGATTAAAATAAACCAAATAAAGTTCATATAATTACATCCTCGTTATGGATCAAGTTTAGGTTATGGGTTACTCGCTTAACGAGCGACTCACTCTTTTAGTTTTTAAGATTACTTATGCGTAGCTACTTATCTGGATAGCTTAGTTATATAGATACATGAAGTTTATGGCAATAAAGCCAAGAATTAGTTAACAATGTTAACAATTTAGTTGCGTTAAATTATTAACTAATTCTTGAACATCAACTATTTAGTCAATGGCATTTTTGATGTCTCTAGCCTTGTCTTTTACAGCGTCAGCTACATTTTTAGCTTTAGTCTTCACGTCTTCGGCTGCATTGCGAACATCTGCTTCAACTTGTTTTGCTTTGCCTTCAGCTTGTTGTTCAGGATTGTCGGTGAGGTTCCCAAGGGCTTCTTGGGCTTTACCTTCTACATTCTTCGCAGCTGCTTTAGCTCTTTCTTGTAAACTCATGATTACTATTCCTTTTTTCTTTATTGATTTAGTCGATTTACTTTTAGCAAGAATCTTTTTGTTCTTAGCTAATTAACTCTTACAGAGCTTTGATTGACTTCCTGAATGATCTGGATGAATTGATTGATTACGATACAAAGTGTAATAAAAAATAATTTAGCTAATGGATATTACAAAAACGAAAAAAAATAAAAATATTTGTTCAAAAACCAAAGCCTAGAAGCGTGAGCTGCTCACATAACAGGCGACTCACGCTTCTAGGTTTCAAGGCTACTTATATATAGCTACTTAATTGTGATAGCTTATTTTTAACCTTTACACAGGAAATAACTCATGTCTTATAGAAATGGCGTGATGATGCAATATTTTCATTGGTATATGCCAGAAGATGGCAGTTTGTGGAAACAAGTTGCTGAGAAGGTCGAGGAATTAGCCAAAGTTGGGATTACCTCCCTTTGGTTGCCGCCTGCTTACAAAGGTACAGGGGGAGGAATGGATGTGGGTTATGGCGTTTATGATCTGTTTGATTTAGGTGAGTTTGACCAAAAGGGTTCGGTGCGGACAAAATACGGCACTAAGGATGAATATATTCACGCGATTAAAGCCGCGAAAAAGGCGGGAATTAGCATCTATGCTGACGTGGTGTTTAATCACAAAATGGGTGCGGATGAATCCGAAGAGGTCGAGGCGACACCAATGAGTATGGACGATCGCAATAAGGTGATCGGTGAGTACCAAAAGGTGAAAGCTTGGACTCATTTCACTTTCCCTGGACGCAAAGGACAGTATTCGACAATGGAATGGCATTGGTGGCATTTTGGGGCGATCGACTACAACGCTTACAACGAAGGTGAGGATGCAGTTTACTTGCTTAAGGGTAAGTCATTTGACGATAACGTTGATTTAGAAAAAGGGAATTTTGATTATTTGATGGGTTGTGACCTTGACATGCGAAATCCTGAAGTTAAAGGAGAACTCAAATATTGGGGAGAGTGGCATCATGACACGACTGATGTTGATGGATTTCGATTTGATGCGGTCAAACATGTCTCGGCTGATTTCTTTCAGGAATGGTTGGAGCATGTTAGTCATTATGCCCAACGGGATTTATTTGCAGTTGGAGAATATTGGTCTTATGAAGTGGAAGCTCTGCATAACTTTATAGAAGTTACTGATGGAAAAGTTGATTTGTTTGATGCGCCTCTGCATTACAACTTCCATGTGGCGAGTCAAGAGGGTGAGAATTATGATCTCAGTAAGATTTTTGATAATACTTTGGTTAAGGAACAGCCTACGCTTGCCGTCACTCTCGTAGACAACCATGACTCACAGCCGTTGCAGTCAC